>CAYMLM010000073.1:4762-12048 GCA_964391385.1 uncultured Papillibacter sp. | reverse complement strand
ATAATGAGCGGTGACTGGAGTTCAGACGTGTGCTCTTCCGATCTGGTCTGCTCGGTAAGCCTGCCGAGCTCGGCCTCCCGCGCGGAGATCTCGCGGCGCATCTCCTCCTGCCGGACCTGCAGTTCCTCCAGATACTGCAGCTGCTGGTTGCGTCCGCCCGTCAGGACGTCGCGCAGCTCCGCCAGCTCCGAAACGGCCTTTGTGAGCGCCTCGCGCTCGGCGTCGAGCGACGCCTCCCGCGCGCGCAGCTCCGACAGGGCGGCGTTGATCCGGTCGCGTTCGACGGCGAGCTGTTCCTGCCCTTCCGTGTCCCGGACGATCTGCCCGCGCAGCTCGCTAAGCTGCGTTTCAAGCGTCTCGATCGCGCCTCTGGCCGTTTCCGTGTCGCGGCCGTTCTGCCCGATCCGCCCGTCCAGGGCGGCCGCCTCCGCTTTGAGGGTTTTGACGCTGTTTTCCGACGCGGCGAGCAGCTCGCTGTAATGTCTCAGATTCGTCTCGAGCTGCAGGACCTTGTCCTCCAGGGCGCGCATCTCGCCGCCGGCCGTCTCAAGCTCGTATTCGGCCGCATTTTTCTCCCGGACGGCCTCGCCGAGCTCCCGTTCGAGCCGCGCAATCGTCTCCTCCAGCGGCGCAAGCTGTCCTGTCAGCTGCGCAAGCTCGTTGGCCCGCGACAGGATGCCCGTGTTTCTGGACGCGGAGCCGCCCGTCATCGAGCCGCCGGCGTTGAGGACCTGCCCGTCGAGCGTGACGATGCGGAAGCTGTTGTTGTTCCGCCGCGCGATGGCGATGGCGCTGTCCAGGGTGTCGGCCACGGCGACGCGGCCCAGCAGGTTTTTATAGATGCCGGCGTACTTGCCGTCAAAGCGCACGAGGTCGATGGCCAGGCCCTCGTAGCCCTGTTCGTTTTTCAGGTTCCGTTCTTCGAGGACGCCGCCCCTGACGGTCGAGATCGGCAGGAACGTGGCGCGGCCGCCGTCGCGGCGCTTGAGATAGTTGATGGCCTCCTTGCCGTCCTCCTCGGTATCGACGATGATATTCTGCATGGCGCCGCCCAGCGCCGTCTCGATCGCCACGGCGTATTTGTCCTCGGTCTTGACGAGGTCGCCCACCGTGCCGCGTATATTCTTAAGTATGCCCCGGCGTGACTCCTGCATAACAAGCCGGACGGCTTTTGAGTAGCCCTCGTAGTCCTTTTCCATCTCCGTCAGCAGGCTGATCCGGGATTTCAAAGCGCCGAGCTCCATCGTCATTTTCATTTTCTTGTCGCCGGCGTCCTCGGCCTTCCTGCGCCGGCTCTCCACGCGCAGGGTATATCCGCTTATGACGTTCTTAAGGCTCGTCAGCTCCTCCCGCGCGCCGCTCAGCCGGCCGGCGCAGTCCGCCCGCTCCTTCTCCAGCGCGCCGTGCTTTTCCACGGCGGCCTGAGCTTCCTGCGACACGAGGCGTTCCCGGTCGTACATCTCCTGCGCGGCCGATGCCAGCGCCGACAGCCGCGATTTGGCTTCGCCGAGGCCGGAAACAAGTTCGTTTTCGCGCCCGAACAGCTCTCCGAGCCGCCGTGACGATTCGCCCGACGAGTCGGATACCTTCTGCAGGTCGCCGATGAGACCGGCGGTTTCCCCGCCGAGCGTCTGCTTTTCGGCCAGAATCGCCGCGAGCCTGCCCTCGCGCTCGGCGATCTGCGACTTGAGCCCGCCGTCGCGTCCCTCCTGCTCGTCGAGCTCGCGCCGGATCCTGTCGGATTCGGCGATATTGTTTTCAAGCTTTGTCTTTAAAACGGCGACGGCGCTGTCCTGCTCGGCGCCCGACGTCTCGAGTCCGGAGATCGACCGGCGCACGTCCTCAAGCTCGACGTCCTTTTCGTGCATCCTGTCGGAAAAGGAGGACAGCGTCTCGTAATACGTATCGATCTCGGTGTTCACGGTGATATTCTGGGCTTCCGCGCTCTGAAGGTCCGCCGACGGCGTGGCGGCCTGCTCCGTGAGGTTTTCCAGATTGCGCATCCAGACGGCGATCTCGAGCGCGCGCAGCTCGTCCCGGAGCAGCAGATACTTTTTGGCCGTCTCGGCCTGCTCGCGCAGCGGTTCGACCTGAAGCTCCAGCTCGGAAATCTTGTCGCCCAGGCGCACGAGGTTTTCCTCCGTCTGCTGCAGCTTGCGCTCCGACTCCTCTTTCCGGTGCCTGAAGCGCGAGATGCCGGCGGCCTCCTCGAAGATCTCCCGCCGGTCCGTGCTCTTGGCGGACAAAATCGCGTCGATCTTGCCCTGGCCGATGATGCTGTAGCCCTCGCGGCCGAGCCCGGTATCCATTAAAAGCTCGCTTAAGTCCTTTAATCGCACGAGCTGGCGGTTGATAAAATATTCGCTCTCCCCGCTGCGGTAATAGCGCCGCGTGATCATGACCTCCGTGAAGTCCATGTTGAAGACCCGGTCGGTATTGTCCAAAACGAGCGAGACCTCCGCGAAGCCGACCTGCGGCCGACGGAGCGTCCCGCCGAAGATGACATCCTCCATTTTACCGCCGCGCAGCGTCCGCGACGACTGCTCGCCCATAACCCACAGGACCGCGTCGGAGATATTGGATTTCCCGGTCCCGTTCGGGCCGACAATGGCTGTGACCGGCTTGTCAAACGTCAGACGCGTTTTCTCCGGAAAAGATTTAAAGCCCTGAATTTCCAAAGACTTTAAATACAAATTCAATCACCGCCAATTCCGTAAACTTATATGCAGCAAACGCTGTTTCCATAATTCGGGCGCATCGGACCGATATCGTTCGAGGCCCCTCAGGATTAACTGAGTTATTATATCTTTTTCAGGAGTCGTTTTCAATGCTCATTATGACGATTTCGCCAGGTCCGACGTCCGCGGATTTGACGCGCACCGATATCGGGCCAAGCTCCCGGCGGAGCGAGGCGACGTTGCGTCCGGCGTGGCCGACCATGCAGGATACGCGGTTTTGGGCAACGCCCAGCGTCACGCCTTTGAACCGTCCCAGCGGGCGCAGGAGCGCAAGTGCTTTATCCAGGTAGATCTGTGAAAAGACGAGCTCCCCGAACGCCGGATGATAAGCGCCTGCCGCGGCGTCTCCTCCCGTGAGCTCCTGCGTCGGATTGAGCCCCATGCGCAGGACGGGAATGCCCGCGCGCTCAAAAACTCCGTAAAGCCGCGCGCAAAGTGCGACGGCTTCTTCCACGGTGTGCTCCCGATACTCTCCGCGCCGCCACAGCTCGTAAAGCTCCGTGTCCTTTATGACGACCGTCGGATATATCCGTACGCCGTCCGGGCGCAGCGCGACAAGCCTTTCGGCCGTATACAGCGATTTTTCCGGCGTATCCGCGGGCAGGCCCGTCATCATCTGCAAAATGAGCTCCATGCCGGCCCCCGTGACGCACCGCGCGGCATTTTCGGTATCCTCCGGCGTGTGGCCGCGGCGCGAGGCCTCGAGCACATCGCGGCACATGGACTGAGCGCCCAGCTCGACGGTCCGGACGCCGAAAGAAAAAAGGCGCTCGAGCGCCGGTCCGTCGACGCGGTCGGGACGCGTTGAAACGCGCAGGCTCGCGTTTTTATATTGCTTCAGAAACGGCGCCGCAGCGTCAAGCAGCGCGTTCTGCTCGGCTTCAGGGACGGCCGTGAAGCTGCCGCCGTAAAACGCCAGCTGGATCGGGGTATCCTCCGGCGGGCCGTATGTGATGCCGCGGACGGCCTGCCGGACCGTCTCGGGCGTCGCCGGCTCGCCGTGTCCCGAGATCCGCCGCTGATTGCAGAAGACGCAGCCGTTGGGGCAGCCCAGGTGCGGGACAAATACGGGGATGATATGGCGCTTGGGCGTCATGGCTCGAGCGCTTCGAGCGCGTTTTTGGCCGCCGCCTGCTCCGCCTCTTTTTTGCTCCGGCCGCTGCCCGTCCCCTTCATTTCACCGTTGAGACGCACCTCGACGGCAAAATGCTTCATATGGTCCGGTCCGCTTTCCGAAACAAGATGGTAAGTGAGCGTCTGTCCGCTTTTCCTCTGGACGAGCTCCTGCAGGGCCGTCTTATGATCGGAAGCGGCCTGCGCGGCCGTTTCATGCTGCGGGAGGATAAACCGTTTGACGAGACGGGCCGCGGGCTCCATACCGCCGTCCAGATACACGGCGGCGACGACCGCCTCAAGGGCGTCGGCCAGGATCGAGGGGCGGCTTCTGCCGCCGCTGAGCTCCTCGCCCCGGCCAAGCCGGAGAAACTGGCCGAGGCGCATGTCGTTGGCTGCCTTCTCCAGACTTTTTTCGCACACGAGCTCGGCCCGGGTGCGGGTCATCTGCCCCTCGGGCATCTCGGGTTTGCTCGTATATAAAAACTCCGCGACGACAAACCCGAGGATCGAGTCGCCCAAAAATTCAAGGCGCTCGTTGCAGGCAGCGCCGCTCTTCCGGTTTTCGTTGGCCCAGGAGCTGTGCGTAAGCGCCTCCTTCAGGCGTGCTTTACCCCTGAATTCATAACCGATCGTCTTTTCGAGTCTGTCCATAGCTCACTGACAGGTAGGAACGCGGCATCGCCAAGCCGCCGCGGACGCCTGGTCCAAAGCCTCCTTTAACAAACAAGGGCGGGTGTGACCCGCCCTTCGATACAATGTCTGTCAGTCGATTTTGCTGGAAATGTATCGGTATACATCCCCGACGGTTACGAGTTTATACAGCATCTCTTCGTCGGTCTCAGGAATGTCGAATTCCTCTTCAATGGCCATTGTCAGCTCAACAACATCAAGTGAATCGGCTCCCAAATCGTCTGTGAAAGAGGTATCCATGTCAATGGTATCTTCGCTGACCGAAAACTGCTCGGCTATCAGTGCGCGCAGCCTTTCAAATATCACTCGTATCACCTCATAATTACTTACATACGGCGATAAGCCGCCGCCTAACGAAATATTAAAGCGTCTTAAATTATTTGTCAACAGTTTTGACATTATTATTTTTCGGATGTTTCCATTATTTTCATACGGTCGATATTGTCTTTAATCTCCTCCGAAACGGCCGCTTCCACTGTGCGTATCGCCTGATAAACGGCACTTTTCAGGGATTCCGCGTTCGACGAGCCGTGCGCCTTGACGACGGGTCTGGCAATCCCGAGAAGGGCTGTCCCGCCGATCTTGTCCACATCCATGCGCTCCTTCATGGCGGAAAAATCCTTTTTCACCAGCAGCGCAGACAGTTTCCCGCGCGCGCTGCCAAGAAAGACGCTTTTAACCTCGCGCAGAATGAACTTCGCGGTCCCCTCGACGGCCTTGAGCAGGATGTTGCCCGTATAACCGTCGGTTACGGCGACGTCGCACTCACCGAGCATGACGCCCTTTGCTTCGACGTTTCCGACAAAACGAATCGCGCCGTCCGAGGCGGCCCGCTCCAAAAGCGCGTAAGCGCCGATCTGCAGGTCGGTGCCTTTCGTGCGCTCCGTGCCGATATTTAAAAGCCCGACGCGCGGTTTTTCAATCTTCATCACGCGCTCGGCGTAAAAAGAACCCATATAGGCAAACTGCAGAAGGTATTCCGGCGTACATTCGGCGTTTGCCCCGCAGTCGATGAGCAGGACGCCTTTTTCGGTGACCGGCAGGACGGGCGCGAGCGCCGCCCGCCGGATGCCCCGGATGCGTTTGACGATGAGCGTAGAAGCCGTCAGCAGCGCGCCGGTGCTCCCGGCCGACACGAACGCGTCGCCGAAGCCGTCGCGGAGCATGGTGAGGCCCACGGACATGGACGAGTCCTTCTTCTCCCGCGCGGCCGTCACCGGATCCTCGTCCATCGCGACGACTTCGGAAGCGTTGGCGATCTCGAGGCCCTTGGGCAGCTCCTTATGGCCCATTTTCTGAAGGCTTTTTAGAATTATCTCGCCTTTTCCGGTCAGGACGATATCGACCCCGTAAGCCTGAGCCGCCTCGACGGCGCCCCGAACGATCTCGTCGGGCGCGTTGTCGCCGCCCATGGCGTCAACGATGATCTTCATCTTTCCACCTCTCCTTTCAAGCGCCCGATCGCCTCCAGCGACCGTTCCGCTATGGCCAGATTCTTGTTTCTTTTACCCTTGACCCTGTAAGGGAGCGGCTCGATAATGCCGAAATTGATATTCATCGGCTGGAAATCTCCCACGCTGCCGCCGGAGATATACAGCGCCAGCGCGCCGACCGCCGTTGTCTTCGGGAAATCAATGCCCGGCAGTCCGCGCAGCTCCCGCGCTGTCTCAAGCCCGGCCACAAGCCCGCTTGCCGCGGACTCCACATACCCCTCGACGCCGGTCATCTGTCCGGCAAAACGGACGCGCGGGTCGCTTTTCAGCCTGTAGTATCGGTCCAGCAGACGGGGCGAATCCAGGAACGTGTTGCGGTGCATGACGCCGTAGCGCACGAAATCGGCGTTTTTAAGCGCCGGGATCATGGAAAACACGCGTTTTTGCTCCCCGAATTTCAGATGCGTCTGAAAGCCGACGAGATTGTAAAGCGTCCCCTCCGCGTTGTCGCGCCGGAGCTGGACGACGGCGTACGGCTCCTTCCCCGTTTCTGGGTCGCGCAGTCCGACCGGCTTGAGAGGGCCGTACCGCATGGTGTCCTCGCCGCGGCGCGCCATGACCTCGATGGGCAGGCAGCCCTCGAAGACGCCGCCGTCTTCAAAGCCGTGCACCGGGGCCTCTTCGGCCTCGGCCAGTTCCCGGCGGAACGCCTTATAGTCCGCCTCATCCATCGGACAGTTTAAATAGTCCGCCGTCCCTTTGCCGTATCGGGAGGCAAACCAGGCGCGTGTCCTATCGATCCCCTCAAGCGCGACGATCGGCGCGGCGGCATCAAAAAAGCTCAGCGGGCCCGCTCCCCCGGTCAGCGCTTCGATCGCCGAGGCGAAAGCGCCGTCGGTCAAAGGCCCCGTGGCGATGACGGCCGTCCCGTCGGGGATCGCTGTCTGCTCCCGCCGGATGACCGTAATCTGAGGGTGCGCGGCGAGCTTTTCCGTGACCGCCCTTGAAAAGCGGGCGCGGTCCACGGCCAGCGCGCCCCCGGCCGGCACGCGCGTCAGGTCGGCGCATGCGATGACGAGGCTTCCCAGCCGGCGCATCTCTTCCTTTAAAAGCCCGACGGCGTTTGTGAGCTCGTCGCTGCGCAAGGAGTTGGAGCAGACGAGCTCGCAGAACTCGTCCGAGACATGCGCGGGCGTTTTTTTATCCGGCTTCATTTCGACAAGGCCGACGCGCAGGCCCGTTCGGGCCAAGATCGGAAGAGCACACCGCTGAACACCAGTCCCCGCGCAATATAGCGGTTGGCGGCGTG
>CAYMLM010000073.1:0-4752 GCA_964391385.1 uncultured Papillibacter sp. | reverse complement strand
GCCAGCTGCCAGGCCGCCTCGCAGCCGGCCAGCCCCGCGCCGACGACTGTGACATCCGTCACGTTTTTACCTCGGCTGTCTTTTTTGCGGTTTTGCCTTTGCCGCTTTTGACGGCTTTGCCCTGCCTGCTTTTAGCGGGCGTTTTCTTGGAAGGCGCCTTATTGGACGCGGTCTTCCCAGCCGCCGGCTTTTTTGACGCGGTCTTTTTGGACGCGGTCTCGGCGGAAGTCTTTTCACCGGCAGCCCCGGCCGCTTCCCCGTCCGCGCCGGCGGACGGCTTCCTGCGGTAGCCGCGCTTGTCCTCAGGAAGGAAATTGGGACATTCGGGGTTCGTGCAAAACGGCTTATTATAACCTCTGCCGGATTTCTTAAACATCGTCTTACCGCATTCGGCACAAACGTCCTTCGTCGGGACGTCCCACGTCATAAAGCCGCATTCCTTCAGCCGTTCGCAGGCGTAGTAGGTATAGCCGTTTTTCGAGGTCCGCTTGAGTATCCTGTTTCCGCACCTCGGACATGTGCCCGGCATTTCGATGACGAGCGGTTTGGTAAAGCTGCATTCGGGATATCCGGGACAGGCCAGAAACCGTCCGAAGCGTCCGGATTTGACGACCATCTGCCGTCCGCAGACGTCGCAGACCTCGTCGGAGACCTCGTCGGGTATCTTGATGCGTTCGCCCTCCAGCGCCGTCTCGGCGCTTTTGAGCGAGGCGTCGAATTCGGCATAAAAGTCGTCGAGCAGGCTCTTCCAGTCCCGGACGCCTTTTTCGACGCTGTCGAGGGATTCCTCCAAACGCGCGGTAAACTTCAGGTCCACGATGTCGGTAAAGCGCTCCTTCATGAGCGCCGTCACGACCTCGCCAAGCGTGGTCGGGCGCAGATAGCGCCCTTCCTTGACGACATACTCCCGGTCGAGAATGGTCGAGATGGTCGGCGCGTAGGTGCTCGGGCGCCCGACGCCCGTTTCCTCCATGGCCTTGATGAGCGTGGCCTCCGTGTACCGCGAGGGCGGCTGCGTAAACTTCTGCTCTTTTTGTATGTCCTCAAGCTTTAACGGTTCGCCCACCTCAAGGTCGGGCAGCGGAGACGTGTCTTCCTCTTTCTCGTCGTCGCGCCCTTCCTCGTATACGGTCGTGAAACCGGCAAATTTGACCGCGGTATGTGTCGTCCTGAAAATGTAGCCGGCCGAAACCGCGTCGACGGTCACGCTGTCATAGACGGCGCTCGTCATCTGGCAGGCGATAAAACGGCTCCAAATCATCTTATAAAGCCTGTACTGGTCTTTCGTAACGCTGTCTTTGACGCTGTCGGGCGTCATAAAAACGCTGGCGGGCCGTATGGCCTCGTGGGCGTCCTGCGCCGTATTTTTGGTCTTGTAGCGCGTCGGGCTGCCGGGATAAAAGCGCTCGCCGTACTGGTTCAGGATAAACGTCCTCGCGTCGCCGAGCGCCTCCTCCGAGATGCGCAGGGAGTCTGTCCTCATATAGGTGATAAGGCCAATGGTGCCTTCCCCCTTGATGTCGATGCCCTCGTACAGCTGCTGCGCGATCGACATCGCGCGGCGCGGGGTCATGCCCAGCTTGCGGGACGCCTCCTGCTGCAGCGTGGAGGTGATGAACGGAGGGGACGGCGATCTTTTTTTCTCCGCGCGCTTGACGGCGTCCACCGCAAACGGCGCGTTCGTGACGGCCGCGATGATCCGGTCGACATCCGCCTCGCTGTGCAGCTCCATTTTTTTATCGTCTTTCCCGTAGAAGTCGGCCTTGAACCGTCCGGGCTTGACGGTCCGCGAGATATCGGCCTCCAGGAGCCAGTATTCCTCGGGGACGAAAGCGCGGATGCTCTCCTCCCGGTCCGTCACCATCCGCGTCGCAACGGACTGGACCCGACCCGCCGACAGGCCGCGTTTGATCTTGCGCCAGAGCAGCGGGCTGAGCTTGTAGCCGACGATGCGGTCGAGGATCCGGCGGGCCTGCTGCGCGTTGACAAGGTCGATATCGATTGCGCGCGGATGCTCGATGCTCTCCTGCACGACCTTCTTGGTGATTTCGTTGAACGTGATCCGGTACGCCCGCTCGTCGTCGAGCTTCAAAAGCTCCTTCAGGTGCCAGGAGATCGCTTCGCCTTCCCGGTCGGGGTCGGTGGCCAGATAAACGATATCGCTTGTCTCCGCCGCCTTCTTCAGCTCGCTGATGGTTTCCTCCCTGCCCTTGACCGGCTTGTAATCCGGCGCGAATCCATGCTCCACGTCTACGCCCAGCTGGCTTTTCGGCAAGTCGCGCAGATGTCCCATGGACGCCGTCACCCTAAACCCGGCGCCGAGGTATTTCCCGATTGTTTTCGCTTTTGCCGGCGATTCCACGATCACAAGATTGGTTTTTGCTTTTGCCATCCGGTATTGTCCTCATTTCCAATTATGTAAAAGTATAAGGCACATGCCGCCTTATCTTAAACCGGCCGTTAAAGCCGGAGCATCTAGTCCGCCTGACGCTCGTACAGCAGCCGGAAATATTTCCCGGCCGTCTGCTCCACAAAGCCGTCGAGTTCGAGCATCGTGAGCGCCGGCAGCACGACGGACGCATTCAATCCGCTTTCGGCGATGATCTCGTCGACATGGAGCGTCCGGGGCCCGATCGACGAAAGGATTCGAAATGTGTCGTCGTCGAGCTGTTCCTGCAGTTTTACTAGGTCAATATATTCCACGCCTTTTTGATTGTCAATCTCTTTTTTTGCCGGTTTTTGCCGGTTCGCGGTGTCGGCGGCCTCTACGAGGCGCTTTTCAAGCGCCGGATCAAGCGGGACCTTTTCCCGTACGGAAACAATTTTATCCGGAAATAAAGCGGCGTATTCCTCCGCGATCTCACGCCCCGTCGTGACCAGAACGGCGCCCTCGCGAAGCAGATTATTCGAGCCCTTGCAGGCCGGCGAGTCGACGTTGCCGGGAATGGCGAAAACGTCGCGCCCCTGCTCGAGCGCGTGGGTGGCCGTGATCAGCGCCCCGCTTTTGAGCGGAGCCTCAATGACCGTCACACCGACGGACAGCCCGCTCATGACCCTGTTTCTCTGGGGAAAGTGGCCGGGCGCGGCGGGAGAGCCGGGCGGGTACTCGCTGACGATCGCGCCGACGGCGGCCACGTCGTCAAACAGCTTTTTATGCTCCGGCGGGTAGACGATATCGAGACCGGAGCCGACAACGCCCACGACGCGTCCGCCCGCGCGCAGCGCGCCTTTGGCGGCGGCCGCGTCGATCCCCCGGGCCAGCCCCGAGACGACGAGGCAGCCGTGCCTGGCCAGCTCATACCCGATCCGTTCCGCGGTCTTGAGACCGTACGGCGTGCAGCCGCGCGTCCCGACGACGGCGACGGCGGCCTCCTCGTCGAGGGCGGGCAGCCGGCCTCTTATATACAGGACTGCCGGCGGGTCGGGGATGTTTTTCAAGCGCGCGGGATAGTCCCCGTCATGAAGCGTCATGATGCGAAATCCGTACGTTTCGCAGTCGTCCAGCGTCTTTTTTGCGTCCTGCAGGTTTTTTGCCGACAGGGCGGCAATTTCCTGCTTTAAGAGACCCGGGATCTCCCCGTACGTTTCATCGTCGGCAAAAAACACCAGTTCCGGCGAACCGAACCAGTCCAGAAGCCGGCTTTGCGCCACGGTCCTCACGCCTTGAAGAGAAGCCAGCCACACCCAATACTTCAGCGCTGCCATAATCATCTCTCTCTTTCTGATCCATGTTCCGCCGGGGACGATGCCTTTTTCATTATACGACATTTTCCCATTTTATTCAAATATTGGTGGCGTGATATTATTCCTTCTTAAAACAAATCAGCTGTGCGTCGGCCCCCGGCAAACGATGACGGGCGGGGGAAAAAACCTTTGCCGCCTCCCACATGATAATCGCGGCGGCTGTGGCGGCGTTGAGCGACTCGGCGTTTTCCGCCATCGGGATTTTGATTTTTTCATCGCACAGGCGGAGCATGTCGTCCGACAGGCCGCGGCCCTCGCTGCCGACAGCGACGGCGGCGCCGCAAAAATCGGCGTCCCGGACGTCCAGGCAGTCGTCGGAAACGGAGGAGGCATAAATCCTGATGCCGCGTTTTTTCAAGGCGGCAATCCCGTCCAGCCTCATCGCCGCAAGCGGCTGACGGAAGATCGCGCCCATGGAGGCCCGCACCGCCTTCGGATTATAAGGATCGGCGCAGCCGCCCGTCAGGATAACGCGCGCAACACCCATCGCGCCGGCCGTCCGAAGGATCGTGCCGACGTTGCCGGGATCCTGAAGACCCTCGAGAATGATCTGAAAGCCCTCCGGCCCGGCGTCGGCAGCGGGCAGCCTGCAGGAGAAGACGATGTCCTGCGGATTTTTCAGCGGCGATACGGTTTCGATAAGGTCATGCTCCACACGGTATACCGGCACGCCGTCCGGCAGAAAATCCGGGATCGCGCCGCTCGTCAGGACGGCCGTGATTCCGGCGCCGCTTAGAACCGCCTCGCGCAGCAGCTTCGGCCCGTCGCACAGGTATTCTTTGCTCTGCCTGCGGTATTCGCCGTCCGCCCCCAGCTTTTTCAGGTGGCGGACCAGCGGATTTTTCCGGCTTGTGATCTCATCCATCGCGTCATATCCCGCCTTAATAAAGAAGCTGTGGCGGTAAGAAATCTTACGGCCGCAGCTTCAGTTTCAATCCTCAGTCGGTTTCATCGTCGGGAACAGCAGCACGTCCCGAATGGAGGCGTTGTTCGTGAGCATCATGACGC
>CAYMLM010000072.1:0-12461 GCA_964391385.1 uncultured Papillibacter sp. | reverse complement strand
TACATAAAAAAGGCTCGGCGGGGGAGACCTCGATCCTGTTTTTCACGGTCAGCGGACCCACCCTGAGCGGCCGGAAAATATGCTCGTAGCGCATGTCTTTCACTCCCTGCAGAAATGTTTTTTAAAACTATAACACAGAAAAAAACACGCCGCAAGCCGGAAAGCGCCGCGTGACGGCGTGCCGCGGCCGGAGCGGGCGCGTCAAAAAACCGTTGGGACTGTTTCTATCGGTCCTTTCATATGGTATCCTATGGCTGCAAGGAGCTGTCCGCCGCCGGGCCGGCGGCGGGCGTCATAAACTGAAGGGAGTCTTGAGACAATGAAAGTCGTCGCGTTAAATGGGAGTCACAACAAGACGGGCAATACGTACCAGGCCCTGCAGATCGCTGCCGACGAGCTCGAAAAGGAGCGGATTGAAACCGAGATCATAACCGTCGGAGATAAAGTCATCCGGGGCTGCACCGGCTGTCACACCTGCAAGACGACGGGCAGCTGCGTCCTGTCGGACCCTGAGTTTTCGGAAATCCTGGATAAAATCTATGCCGCAGACGGACTCCTGCTCGGCAGCCCCGTCTATTACGCCGGCATCAACGGGACCCTGAAAAGCTTTCTCGACCGCGCCTTTTTCTCCTCCACGGCGGGCCAGATGCGCTTTAAGGTCGGGGCCTCGATTGTCGTTTTAAGACGGGCCGGCGCGATGTCCGCCTTCTCCGAGCTCAACACCTTCCTGCTCGCTTCCGAAATGCTTGTCGTGCCGTCCGGCTTCAACGTCGTTTTCGGGGCCAGGCCCGGCGAGATCCAACAGGACAGGGAAGGGCTGTGGCGGCTGCGCAGCCTCGGGAAAAACATGGCCTGGCTTCTGAAGATGAGGGAGATGACGAAAGACGTCCTCACGCCTCCGTCGGCTGGGGAGCGCGTATTCTTCAATTATATCCGTTAGCGGACCGGACCAAATGAAAAGCACGCGTGATCAAGGGAACCTCGGTCATCGCGTTTTATCTGTTAAGTCCCCGACGTTTCGTCCTTGCCGTCCGGACTGACAGCACCGGCGGCCCCGCCCGCACCGGCGGGACTGTCCGGGCCGGACTTGTCCGATTCGCCGTCGTTCTTCTTTTCATTGAAGCCCTTGACCGCCAGCAGGACGATCGGGAGCACGAAGATGCCGACGAAGCCGAAGATCTTCAGGCCCACGTACATGCTGGCCAGCATGGCCAGCGGGTGCACGCCGATCTGCCGTCCGACGATCCTCGGCTCGAGGATGTTCCGGACGACGATGATCACGACGTACAAAACAGCCATCCCGATGGCCAGGCCGTAATTGCCCATGATCACCAGGACGAGGCACCAGGGGATCAGTACGGCGCCTGTCCCCAGGACGGGCAGAAGGTCGATGAACGCAATCAGAGCGCCCAGGGCGATGGCGTTGTCGATACCCATGATCAAAAGGCCCGCCGACAGCTCGACAAACGTCACGGTTAACAGGATCGCGTAGCTTTTGACGTACTTGCCGCCGATGTCCGCGGCCATCGCGCGCAGCTTCGTCACGCGCCCGCGCGTTTTTTCAGGGA
The DNA here is from genome assembly GCA_964391385.1 of uncultured Papillibacter sp. Taxonomy (GTDB): domain Bacteria; phylum Bacillota; class Clostridia; order Oscillospirales; family Oscillospiraceae; genus Sporobacter. The sequence continues at coordinate 10,893 of CAYMLM010000072.1, read as the reverse complement.
GCATACCGGCGACGTATTCCGTGATCTTGCCGTAATCCACGGCAAAAAAGACGGAGGAGATGATGGAGAAAACGATAAAGAGAATGATGCCGGGCAAGGATATCACCGTCGTGCTGAGGTAGCCGAGGACTTTTGAGGACAGGCCGGACACGACCGTGCCGGACGAGTCGGCAAAGGAAGACGTCATATCCTGTATCACCTGGGCGGCCTGGGGATCAAGCCGCTCCGTCAGGTGCTTGAACTGCTCGAAAAGTTCCGAGATCTGCGGCGCTATGTAATCGTTGTACATTTGGGGAAGCGCGGCGAACAGGTCCTTGAGCATGAGGACGATATTTGCGCCGATCAGGAAAATCAGCGTGGCGACGATCGCATAGACAAGCAGCACGAGCACGACGGCCGATACCTGCCGGGGTATTTTGAGCTTTTTGGCCAAAAGCACGATAAGCGGCCTCACAAGCAGCCCCACGATGAAACCGATGATAAACGGCAGGACCCAGCCCAGAGCATACTTGACGCAGCCGTATAAAATCGCAGCCGCCAGCGCGAAGTAGAGCGCGTTGATGATGAATTTCTTGCGCTCGAGCGTTTTGTCGTTCACATGACACCTCCGTTGCGTTGTACGATCCGCCCCGTACTGATTATAGACTTGCCCCGGCGGGTTTAAACGCTGTGTCATAGCCTCTGCTGCCGCCCGCCGCGGCCGCGGCCTCACAGCATTATTATAACATAAAAGCGGACGTTGACCAGCCTTTATCTGGCAAAACGACCTCTTCGGCGCTAAAGATTTCGGCCGCCCCGCGCCGCAGTTCATGGTCATTTCATACAATGCGCCGATGAAACGGACCGGCCGGCCGTAAAGCGTCCCGCCGACGCCTGTCTGTCCGGTCCCCGGTGACGCGTTCTTCGCGGCGGAGCAGGTCCGCGCGTCGGAGCCGGACCGTCCATGCGGCCGCGGCAGACATTGGCATACAAGAACGCAGCCAGCGCGCCGCATGGAACATCGTCGACCCCGTGTCGTCTTATTGTGAGACGACAGGAAATTATAACCACGCCGGAGGACGCCCTGATGAAAATGCGACGCATTGCCCTCGCCGCAGCAGCCCTGCTCGTGCTTTTTGCACTCGGCAGCTGCGCGTCCCAGGAAGGGGATGAAACCGCCTCGTCCGTCCCGACGGCCGCAAACGGCGGCGACTCGACCGGCGGCATGCCGGACGAGACGCCCGGCGGTACGCCGGCGCCGGATGCCTCCGGCCAGCCGGCCGGCACAAGCGGGACGCCGGCCGAAGATTACGACGCGGAAAAGACGGTGTTTGACCTGTTCGGCAGGGAAGACAAAAGCGACGCGGACGTCGCGGCGCTTCTGGCCGTGCTGCCGGACATGAACTGGTCGCGCTACGACCGGTATTGCCGGAGTATCGGCGGGGACGCGTACGGGCTGATGGACTGGCTGTACGGGCTCGCACTGACGGATGAAACGGACATCGTCAATCTCATGAAATCGACCGACGGGCTCGACGGAGCCTATTCGGAGGGGTACAGCGGCGTGCTGGCAAATCTTGCGACGGCCGACCCCGCAAGATTCGTCCGCTGCCTGGCTCAAACGGATGACGGGGACCTCCCGCTGCTGTGCGGCTACACCGCCTACTACCTGGGCTATTCCGGACTTGAGGGAAGGCGGGGGCAGCTCATCGCGGCCCTTGAGGCTCTGCTGGACGGCAAAACGCTTGGAGACGGGGAACGGTATGCCTGCCGCGGGCTTCTCGATGCTCTTAATAAGCCGCCGGCCTGACGTCCATCCAACGCAATTTGCGCAGCATTTACTGACAACAAGCGCAACGCCTCCCTTTGTCGGGAGGCGTTGCGATGCAAAGAGTGTTTTTAAGGCAGCGTCCGTGCTGAGCGGGGAGAGTCTGCCGGACAAATAAAACGTTTTACTGCTGCTGTTTCTTCACCCACTCGGCCCCGTACCGGTTCATCTCGTCGATGGCAATCTCTTCGTTCTTTGCGTACAGGCAGTTGATGGAGCCGATGCAGGGCAGGAAATGCCCGCCCGGGCCGTATGTATCGATCGCCCTTCGGACCTCGGCGCGTATCTCCTCTTCGGTGGCGTACTCGTTATCGACGATCGCGGCCTCCAGGCCGCCCATGAGCAGCATATTATACCCTTTTTCGTCAAGCTCCTTCTGGATCTTCACGATGTCGTTCGTCGGCAGCGCCCCCTGCCACATATCGACGCCGATCTCCGCAAAATCGACGGCGAAAGGCGTGATATAGCTGTCGCAATGGTGCTGCACAAGAATGCCGCGGCTGTGGCAGTAATCGTACAGCTTCTTATAGCGGGGCTTAAACATGTCGCGGAAGATCTGCGGGGAGAAAAAGAGCTTTGTTTTGGCGCCGAGATCATCGTGGCTGTGGAATATATCAAAATCGAGGTTGTCGATGAGCAGCTTGATAGCTTCCATCTTCCAGTCGGTATACGCGTCGAAGAACTCCTCGCACTCATCCGGGTACAGTATGAGGTCTTCCATGACGCATTCAAAAGCACGCAGCCCATGTAAGCGCTCGAACAGGCCGCGGAATGACGGCACCATGATGAGCTCCCCGCGCTCCCGCGCGGCTTTGCACTGGGCCTGGGCGTAAGACCAGTCTAGATCCTTCGGGATTTCCGGGAACGTGACATAGTCGCGCCAGTGCTCCATGTCCTTGATAACCTGATTATTTGTGTCGGTCAGCGGGATGATGCCGGGATCGACGCCGAGGATATAACGGTTTGTGACGCCCCAGAGATCCTTGTAGCACTCGCCTGAAAACTGAAGGGTATCCCAGTTGGAGATGGGGTCGATGACCGCGTGGAATAAGAGTTCGGGCCCTCCGGGACCAAACACGACCTCGTTCGTTTGAGCATTAAAAGCGTGACCCATCCACTTTGGCGGCTTGTCATTCCGCAGAGCTGACATAAAGGCTTCCTTTGGATTCATGGTATTACCTCCCTGATAGTTTGGTATAGAAGTATGTGGATCTTTTTCGCAGCAGCTATAAACCCTGCTTGTTCGGCGCCTGCGGCAGGGGAGTGGGCCGGACGAGCATTTTATTCAGACTATCACTGTCTTTTTGTGCATGTCAATTAAGATAATCACAATAAAAAGAGGTGTTTATTGACGATTTCGCCTGAATTTTCCGGCAAAGAAAAACGCGCCTTCAAACCGTGGTTTGAAAGCGGCGTTCTATGTACTGAAATTCGTCAGGCAAGCTTCTGCTTGAGCGCATCGATCTCCTCGATGATGGTCTTATAGCCGTCCTTCCATCTGCCGGCGGCTGCCGAGTCTCCTTTTTCCACAGCTTTCTGATAACCGGATTTATAGGCCAGGGACTTGCTGAGCAGCAGTCGGATTTTGCCTTCGTCTGTCATGCTGACGCACCTCCTCAGGTTTGCATAAACATATACCATCACTTTTGAGATGCTTGACGCGACATCTTCAAAGCTCAGTCATGTATGATGACAGTATAACACACTTTTTCCGAAAAAGCAAAAAACGTGGCCGGACCCGGAGAAATGATCAGGTAAATAAGTCCGGGTGACTGGATTCGAACCAGCGGCCCCTTGCTCCCAAAGCAAGTGCGCTACCAAACTGCGCCACACCCGGATAAAGCCTTGACATTATACAATAATACCTATCACGTTTCAAGCACAATCTGATCCCGGCCTGTTGTCTGCCGGAATTTCAGGGCGCGGCGCGGCGCGGAGCCTTTAGGCACAGGGGGCTTTCGCCCCCTGTCAGATGTCTATTTGTACCGGTTGTCCGTCGCGTCTTTATCTCGGCTCCCAGTCCTCGCCCTTGTCCAGTCCCCACATTTCGAACATCTCGTTGTAAAACGGCGGCCGCGGGAAGTTGAACATCATTTCCTTGTTGAGCATCTTATAGCCCATCCCGTGGTCGTTATTGCCGCGAAGACCCTTGATCAGCTCGGCCAGGCGGCCGCCAGGCACGGAGGTGATGACCTCGTCCTCGTCGGCCAGCGCGCGTTCGTACTCGCCGGGATCGGGAAACGTCACGCGGTATTCGCCGTTTAAAAGCGGCATCACGGTGTCGTACGCGCAGGAATCGATCACGTCCAGCTTCGTTTCGACGAGCTTGCCGGTCATCTGCTTGATACCGCCGATCATGATGCGCGTCTGGGCGGGATTGGCGTAAATGAGCACAAGGTCCGGCTCAAAGCCGCACTCGCACAGCGGCGCGGAGACAATCCCCTTGTATTTGCCGTAGGGCAGCCGGGGAAAATGGGAAAAGAAATTTTTCGCGGCGTCCTTGTCGCCGATCCCGATAAAGCTGCTGAGGAAGTCAAACGTCTTCGTGCCGGGCGCAGAGTCGACATAACCCATGCAGACAAGCGGACACCAGCACCATTCGGATTCCTTGTCCATGAAAATAGTCTTCTTGTTCCGCCGGGTCAGGGCGTACGCCTGGCACAGGCACATATGCTTTCCCATATCCCGCTTCGGATGGACGGCGTTTTCAGGCACGTCCGCCAGGTCTTCGATCATCTTGACGGCGATGGGCTCGTAGCGGAGCAGCAGCATATCGTGCAGCTCGCGGCTGGCGGCCGCGTTTTCGGCTTGGATATTCCTGTTCATCTGTCATTTCCCTCACATTATATTTGCCGCGCCTCGTCGGTTACGTCCTGTCCCTGCCTGTTTCAAGGCCCCAAAGCTTGAACAGGGTGTTGTAAAACGGCGGCCGCGAGTAGTCGAAATCGAGCTCGCGCTTGAGGCCGGTATATCCCATGTTGCTGTTCTCGAAGTAGCGCACGCCGTCGATGAGCTCCTGCATGCGCCCTTTCGGGACAGAGAGGATGATTTCGTCCTCCCCCGGCGCGGCGCGCTCGAACTCGCCGATATCCGGCAGCGTGACGCGGTACTCGCCGTTTTGCATCGGCACGACGATGGCGTATATGCACGAATCGATGGCGTCCATCCGGGTGTCGACGATATCTCCCGTCATGGCCTTGATGCCCCAGAGCATGCTGCGCAGCTGCGCGTTGTTGGAATAGATCATCACGACGTCCGGTTCAAACGGACAGTCCTTGAGCGGAGCCGTCACGATGCCCTTGTAGGCGTCCATCGCGAACCGGGGAAATTTGACGAAAAAGGCCCTGGCCTTGTCCATGTCCGGGACGCCGAGTGCCGTACAGACGACGTCGAACGTCTCCGTTCCCTCGCTGCAGTCGACGTGGCCGAGCCCGATGAGCGGGTTCCAGCACCAGTGGTCCTCCTTGACCATGTAGACCGTTTTGTATTCGCGGCGGGCCAGTGAGAACGCCTGGCACAGCGCCATGTGCGTATGTAGGTCCTTCTGCGGACGGATGGCGTTTTCCGGTACGTCCGCCTCATCCTTGATCATCTTGACCGCGATGGGCTCAAAGCGGAGCAGCAGCATCTCGCGCAGCTGGCAGCTGTATCCCGTATTTCTGTCGCGCAGATTTGTCTCCATTTGTCACTCTTCCCCTTCCAGAATCATTTCAGCGGCAATCCGTGTGGCGACGGCGACGACCTCCGCGCATTTATTCTGATGACCCGGCAATGTCAAAAACTCCTGCTGCTCCTTCGGGTCGACGAGATCGTACCTGCGCCCGAAGATCTTTTCCTGAAGATCGGGGCACATGATCGTTCCCATCTCCTTCAGGAACCGGTCGCGATACTCGCAGAATTTTGCCGCGCCCCTGGCCTGGAGAGACTTATCGGCCTGCTCCTCGGCGAGCGTGGCGTTATATTTGAGGCCGACGCCCATCAACCCGCAGCAAAAAGCCCCGCACGACCCTGAAGCGCTGCCCGTCCCGCCGGCCAGCGAAAGGGTGGCCGTGACCATCTCCTCGGGAATCCAGTCGAAAACTGACTTCAGACCGATCATAACGCTACGCGCGCAGATATCGTCGCGGATGATGCCGATCTTCGCCGCCTCAACCGCGCGGCTGATAATTTCCTGTTTGTCCACAACTTATCCTCCTTGTAAAAAATTAACGTGATAAGCACATTATAGCGCGGAATCCGTCCTGCCGCAATATGGACTGGAATTTGGCGATATGATATAATCTTACAGGAAAAGCCCTTTATGGAATATTGTACGGGAGCAAAAGCATGCAGCTGAAAAATGTGACCCATATTGACAACGTACGCCTCTCCGGCGGCGCGGACGCCGTCGTGATCATCGACCAGAGCCTTTTGCCGAATGAGACAAAGTATCTCACGCTCAGCGGACGGGAGGAGCTGTACGAAGCGATCTATTCCCTTCGGGTCCGGGGCGCGCCGGCCATCGGTATTTTCGCCGCCTACGCGGTCTACGTGCTTTCCAGGCAGACGAAGGAGACGGATTTCGACGGTTTTTACAGGGAATTTACCTGCAACAGCGACTATCTCGATGCCTCCCGCCCGACGGCCGTAAACCTGAGAAAAGCGCTTGACCGGATGGACGGCGTCGTCCGGGCCGGCGCGGGTCATCCCATACCGCGTATTCTGGAGGCCATGAAAGCCGAGGCGCTCGGTATTCATCAGGAGGATATCGACATGTGCCGCGCCATTTCCGAACACGGGCTCGCGCTCGTGCGCGACGGCGACGGCATCCTGACGCACTGCAACGCCGGCCCCCTGGCGACCTCGAGGTACGGCACCGGGCTCGGGACGCTGTTTCTGGCCAAGGAGCGCGGCATGACGCTGCACGCCTACTGCGACGAGACGCGGCCCCTGCTGCAGGGTGCGCGCCTGACGACGTACGAGCTGTCAAGAGCCGGCATCGACTGTACGCTCATCTGCGACAATATGGCGAGCATCGTCATGAAGGAAGGCTGGATCAACGCCGTTTTCGTCGGGTGCGACCGGGTCGCGGCAAACGGCGACACGGCCAACAAGATCGGCACGTCGGGCGTCGCGATTCTCGCCAGACACTACGGCATCCCGTTTTATGTGTTTTGCCCGTCCTCCACGATCGATTTCGACTGCAGGACCGGCGGCGATATCAAAATCGAGCTGCGCGCCCCGGAAGAGATCAAGGAAAAATTCTTTATTAAGCCGACGGCCCTGGAGGAAGTCAAATGCTTCAACCCGGCTTTCGACGTCACGGACGCCTCGCTCGTCACGGCCATTGTTACGGAAAAGGGTATCTGCCGCGCGCCGTACACCGAGAGCCTGGCGGCCATGTTTTCAAAGTAGAGAAACGAAGCCTTCTCCTTGAGGGGGAGGCTATGCTGATCGGGCGGCCGCAGGGTCGTCCCGACACGACAGACAACCAATACCGAAGGGGCGGGCCCTGTGTGGCCGTCCGTTTGGTTATAACGAGGCGATGTATATGAACACAATTTACCCCACCGACGAGCAGGCCAGACGGGACATTCTGGAGGCCGGACGCCGTCTGTACCACCGCGGCTTCGTCGCCGCCAACGACGGCAACATCAGCGCCCGCGTCTCGCGGGACCGCATATGGGCCACGCCCTCCGGCGTGTCCAAGGGCTTTATGACGGAGGAGATGCTCCTGAAGCTGGACCTCGACGGGAACGTAATTGAACAGCCGTTCAAAAATTTTGAACAATCCTTCAAACCATCCTCCGAAATCAAGATGCACCTTGCCGTCTTTCGTGAAGCGCCCGAAGTCCTGGGCGTCGTCCACGCCCATCCGCCTGTGTCCGCCGCGTTCGCCGCGGCGGGCGTCCCGCTGGACACCGCTCTGCTGCAGGAGGCGGTCGTTTTGCTGGGCGTCGTTCCCGTCGCGCCCTACGCGCTGCCGGGCAGCGACGCGCTGGCCCGGGGCGTCGCGCCGTACGTCGGGGAATACAACGCCCTGCTGCTCGAGCACCACGGGGCAGTGGCCTGGGGCGGCGGCGTGATGCAGGCGCTTTACCGGCTGGAGAGCGTCGAATACAACGCGACCGTCGCGATGTACGCCAGAATGATGGGCCTCGAGCGGCCCATGACGAACACCCAGATCGACGGGCTGATGAAGCTCCGACCGCTGTGGGGCATCGCCGGCGGCGGACGGCCGCGCGGCCGCGACGGATGACCTGATCTCCCGCCGCCCAACAGAAGGAGCGGCCGCGCCGCGTGACAAGCGTTCAATTCATGACCGGCTTACCGGTACAGGATCCTGGAGGTAAATATGAAATTTGTCAGCTTACGACACAACGGCAGGCCGCGCACGGGCGCGCTGAACGCGTCCGGCAGGGTCGTGGACCTGACGGCGCTCGGCTACCCGGACACCATGAACGGCATCATCGCCGGCGGCCCGGACCTTTTAAGCCGCATTGCCGGCGCGCTGACGGACGGCAGCCTGCCGGCGTCGGACCTGGAAGCGCTCGAATTCGATTGCGTGACGCGGCCGCAGAAAATCGTCTGCGTCGGCCTCAACTACAGGAGTCACGCCGCCGAGACGGGCGCCGAAGTCCCGACGGACATCGTCTTTTTCTCCAAATTCAACGACGCGCTCACGCCGGCCGGAAAAAGCGTCAGACTGCCGGAATGGCTGCGCTGCTACGACTACGAGGCGGAGCTCGTGATCGTCGTCGGCAAGCCTGCCTGGAACGTCCCGCCCGAGAAGGCCGGGGAGCACATCTTCGGCTACACCTGCGGCAACGACCTGAGCGCGCGCGACAGCCAGTTTCTGTCCAGCCAGTGGCTGGCGGGCAAGTCGCTTCCCGGCTTCGCGCCGGCGGGTCCCGTGGTCGTAACGGCCGACAGCTTTGACCCGGACGCCGACAACGCCATAACCTGTCACGTTTGCGGATCGCTCATGCAGTCGGGCTATACGTCGGATATGATCTTCGGCTGCCGCCGGATCGTCAGCGAGGCCTCGCGCTATTTCAGACTGGACGCGGGAGACCTGATTTTCACGGGTACGCCGTCGGGCGTCATAATGGGCAAGCCGAAAGGCGAGCGCGTCTGGCTCAAGCCGGGGGAAACCGTCAGCGTCGCCATCGACGGCATCGGCACGCTGACAACGCCGCTGGTTTAAAGGGCTCCGAACAGGCGGCAATGCGCGGCCGCCATGTCAAAGCGTCAAGGCGCCGGATTGAATCAGCCAAATCTCAGTTACAGCGCCAAAAAAACCGTGAAGACCGAATCCGATGGTTTTATGCTATACTGACGACGGATAACCGTTTTGATATGGGCGTATGTGACAGACGAAAACCATAGCGGTTCAAAAAAGGGCCCATGCCCCATGAAACGCCGTCCGGCATGCAACACCCTGAATATCGGGGCCGAAAGAGAGGCGTGCCGCCCCACTTTCAGCCCGATCTCCAAAGGAGGTATCCCGATGGATAACACATCAAACGCCGTAAAACTGACGAGCGACGAGAACGTCCTGCAAAACCGCGACACGTACATAAACGCGTGCCGTGTCGACGCGCACCCGCAGATGATCGAGCGGTTCGACAAGGAGTGGGGCGTCGGCATCTCGGGCAACACGCCGGAACCGTCTCCCTTCGAGCGGATCAACAGGATCCTCGCCGTCACCCAGAAGACGACGAACGGCTTCGTCTCGCCCGACCGAGCCGAGCTCGTGACCGAGGCCTACAGGGCCCACACCGGCGAGCCTCAGATTTTGAAGTGCGCCTACGGCATTGCCAATGTCCTCGATAACACGCCGATTTTCATCTTCCCGCACGAGCTGATCGTGGGCAGCCTCGGCTGCGACAAGAAGGGGGCGCCGGTGCACCCCGAATTCGGGCTCAACTGGGTCGTCGACGAGATGCGCGACGGTCTCATGGGCTACAGCGAGGCGCGCACGCACGATTACTTCAGCTATACGCAGGACACGCAGGACCGCCTCGAAGCCCTGCGGGACTTCTGGAACGGAAATACGGTCGAGGACATGACGAACGCCATGTGCGACGACGAGGTCCTCAAGGGCTCTCACGCGGGCAAGGGCGTCTTCTTCGCCGACGCGTACATCTTCTGCGGCGCGGGTCACCTGGGGCTCGACTACGAGCGGCTGTTCCGCCTTGGCTTCGGCGGCATCCGGGACCTGATTTTAAAGCAGCTGGAAACGCTGACGATCGCCGATCCCGGGGACATCCAAAAACGCACGTTCCTCAAAGCGGCGCTCGTCACGGCAGAGGCCTCCATCCGCCACATTTACCGCTACGCGGACCTGGCGGAAACGACGGCCCGGGCGGAACCCGACGACTACCGGAAAGCGGAGCTTTTCAAAATGGCGGACAACTGCCGGTGGGTGTCCGAGAATCCGCCGCGCACCTTCTGGGAGGCCATCCAGCTCGTCAATCTCGCCAACACGATGATCCATATCGAGTGCAACGGACACTCCGTGTCCTACGGCCGCTTCGACCAGTATATGTACCCGTTTTACAGGCACGATCTCGAGACGGGCGAGGCCACGCGTGAATTTATGCAGGAGCTCATCGAAAACTTCTACATCAAGATTTGGGACTTGAATAAGCTCCGCAATCACATCCTCATCAAGACCTTCGGCAACGGCGGCATCGGCGGTCCGGCGCTCACCGTCGGCGGCGTCAAAAAAGACGGAAGCGACGGCACGAACGAGCTGACCTACATGGCGCTCGACGCGCACGCGCACGTGCGCATCCCCGCGCCGTGGCTGGCCGTGCGCATGCACTCGAACACGCCGTGGGAGCTGAAGGTCAAGACGGCCAACCTCATAAGGATGGGCACCGGCGAACCGAAAATCTTCAACGACGACGTCGCGATCCCCAGCATGCTCACCTCGAACGTCGACATCTTCGACGCGCGGGACTACCAGGTCGTCGGCTGCGTCGAGCCGGACGTTTCCGGGAAATCATACGGCTGGAAGGACTGCGGCCACATGAACATCGCCCGCGTCCTCGAGCTGGCGATCAACGACGGACGCTGCTTCAACTGCTCGAGCGCGTGCC
>CAYMLM010000071.1:0-12480 GCA_964391385.1 uncultured Papillibacter sp. | reverse complement strand
CGGGGAGGGCGCCACACCGGAAGAATATATCGATTCGACAACCGGGCAGTTTTCTTTTGGCTCTGCGACTGCCGATGCCATGCGTCTTTTGGCGGAAACCGATATAGCCATATATAACGGCGGCGAACTGTACTACAACATTTTAAAAGGCCCCGTTACGTGGGGGACTATACGGTCGGCATACACCACGGAGCGGCAAATAGGCGTTGCTTTGATCACTCCAAAGGAGCTGTACGAGACGCTGGAATATGGATTCAGCTTCATTCAGCTTGATAAATCGGAACGGATCGACCATCCTGTAAGCTCTTTCGACGGTTTCCCCCAGGTTTCAGGCCTTCGCGTCACCTATGATGTCTCCTCGCTGCCGTTCGGGCGCGTTCAAGAGATAACCCTATCCGATGGGCGCTCCTTAGACAAAACGGATGACGAAACAATCCTCACGTTAGCGGCAACAGCTTATATGCTCGAGGGCGGCTATGGATATCCTCCCGCCGAATACGCCGCGCTGGGAGCAACCCAAGCCGAGGCGCTTGCCGATTACATCCGCGCCGGCATACCTATTAAGTACGCGGACGAACCCGGTTACCGTCAAAAAGCAATCGGCTCTGACGACAGCCGCTTATTCGGTACGCCGACGGAAAGATTCGTGCTGTTGGCGAGCGTAATCGGCATGGCTGTCATCATCAGCATGAGTACGTGGAGAAAATATGCCCGCAGAAAAAAACTTGACGAGTACATCGACAGCCATGAATCAGACGGGAACTAGGCTCTCCCGTACGTGACGCGGGAGTGTCCGCAAGCTCGCCCGTTAATCCTGTCGTCCCGGAAGCTGAGAATTCTTTTCAGCAAACTGCCGGTTTGCACAATAAGAAATACCGGCGACACAGCTTATACATCTATATTAATCAAACCCCTGCGGACATTAAATACACAGCGCTACTTTTTTTTTATACTCTCTGTTAGGTTTTCGTCCAACAGCGCAATAAGTATAAGGCAAAACAAGCCAGACATCCCGGCGTTATAACGAGCAATCCAGTTTATGAAAACATAACAGCTTTTCTAAAGGCGCCTCAAAGCTGTGTATGTTTTTTGTTGTATATTTACTTTATACTTATGTATTATTGATAGAAAAGAGAGGATTCTATATGGGCCCTAACTATCCGAATTTGTTTTCACCCATCAGAATTAGAAAGCACCTTTTCAAGAACAGAATCATCAGCGCTCCTCTCGGCGCGTGGGTTTTTTCACCGGATAACTATATCTACGACTACGCCATCAGTCTGTTTGAAGAAAAAGCCCGGGGCGGCGCGGCCGCCGTCACGCTCGGACATACGGAAATCAACTACAGGGACGACGATACCGACGGCTTCGGGCTCTACTTCGATTTGCGCAAAAACGAAGGCACGGGAGCTTTAAGCGAGTTTGCAGCCGCAATCCAGCAGTACGGGGCTCACGCTTCCATCGAGTTAAACTACGGCGGAATCTGTCATTACATCCCGAAGGAATCGGATTTTTCGGACAAGTACGACCCGGGTGCGTATCCTCCCCCCGTGGACAGCGTGTTCAGCAACCAGAAGCAAACCTACGGCATTTGCAGCTTCAACAGTCCCTTCGGCTTTATCCCCGGGATGCCGGCCGAGAAAATTAAGTCAGTCATCGCGGACTTTGTGAAGTGCGTCAGAAAGATGAGACAGTGCGGGTACCACATGGTCACGATTCACGGCGCTCACGGTTGGCTTCCCGCGCAGTTTTTAAGCCCCCTGTTCAATCGCCGTAAGGACGAATACGGCGGAAGGCTGGAAAACCGCATGCGATTCCCGCTTGAGCTTATGCGCGCGGTCCGCGAGGCCGCGGGGGACGAGATGATTGTTGAATATCGCCTGAGCGGCATAGATCCTGCCGAGGATAAGACGGGCTTCGACGAGCTTGTCACCTTCTGCAACAGCCTCGAGGGGCTTGCGGACATTATCCACGTGTCGGCAGGCGGTACATCCCGCAATTCAATGAACCGCACTTTTCCGAGTTATCTGGACCCGCGCGGCGTTAACCGCGGATTGGCACAACCGCTGAAAAAGCAGGTAAAAAACATTCCGATAGCCGTTGTCGGCTCGATTTCACAGCCCGAGACGGCGGAGGCGTTTATCAGGGACGGCGTATGTGATTTCGTGGCAATGTGCAGGACCCTCATTGCCGACCCGCACTGGCCCAACAAAGCCAGACGCGGCCAGGAGGAGGATATCATCCCCTGTATCGCCTGCTATCATTGCCTCGACGAAATGCACAAGTCACACTTCCTGGGCTGTAATGTCAACCCGAGAAGCGGACGCGAACACCGTGTGGCCCCATTAACCAAGGCCGACGTCAAAAAGACGGTCGCGGTCATCGGCGGCGGCCCCGCCGGAATGCAGGCCGCCATCACGGCGGCCGACCGCGGTCATGATGTAACGCTGTATGAAAAAAGCAGCCGGCTTGGCGGTCTGCTTAAAATCGCAGAAAACAATCAGATAAAGTGGATGCTGAACGCTTACAAGGACTACCTTATACGGCAGGTTGAAAAGCGCCGCATTGCCGTCAAGCTCAATACCGCTGCGACGAAGGAACTGATGAATGACTTCGCTCCGCAGGCCATCATCGTCGCCAGCGGCTCGGAGCCTGCCGTTCCGAAAATCCCCGGCGCAGACGGCGCCAACGTATTCACCTGTGTGACCGCGCACGAGCAGCCGGAAAAACTCGGCAGCAACATTGTTGTTGTGGGCGGCAATCTTGCGGGCTGCGAAACCGCGCTATACTTAAAGTCGATAGGCAAAACAAGCGTCACGGTCGTTGAGATGACCGACCGCCTCCACGCAGACTGCGGCGAGCTCGTCGGCTACAGCCTGAGCGGCCATATGGAAAGGGCCAAGATAGTGACGATCACCGAAGCAAAATGCACCGAAATAAGCATGGAGAACGTTACCGTACAAAAAAAGGACGGCAGTGAGAAAAAACTCCCCTGCGATTGTGTTATCCTCGCGGCGGGCATGGTTTCGCGATACGACGTCTTTGAAGACCTGCTCGACTGTTCACCGGATGTCATACCCATCGGCGACTGCGTCACCCCCGGCACTGTAATGAACGCTTCACGCGACGGCTATTACGCCGCCAGAAATTTGTAAACCGCAAGCCCTGTAACGACAAGACTGCCGTGGCATAATGCCGGCAGTCTTGTCGTTCGATAACGCGTGACGCGAGGGATATTGCCCGAAGCGATTGCGTTACTTTATGTATTCGGATACCTCTTTGGCAGCATTCCGGCCGGAGAAAACGGAATAGCTCATTTCGGAGCCGAAAAAGGTATACAGCCCGTTCAGCCATGTGGAAGTCAGAACGCCGCCGGCATAGAGCCCTTTGATCGGCATGCCGCCTTTGTCAAGAACCTGCTGGCGATGGTTGACATTCAGGCCGCCGATGCAGCTGTCCATTCCGGACGGTCCGTTGAGAACGTAATAGGGCGGGGTTTCGAGGGCATACAAATACTCAGGGGCCTTTAACAGCTCGTGATCGTGTCCGTTTTTACAGCACAGGTTGTATGTATCAAAGGTCTCCCTGAGCGTCCTGAAATCACAGCCAATATATGCAGCGATCTCCTCAAGCGTATTGCATATCTTGGCGCGGCCTGCCGCTTCTTCCATTTTGACATGCTTTTCAAAGAGCAAAATCCACGAGGTCAGGTCTTTTTCGTCGGGAAGCGCCTCGGTTTCGCCGAATGTCGGGATCTCGTTGGCGGCAATCGCGCCGAAGTCAACGCAGTACACCTTTTCCCTGCGTTTTTCGATCATCCGATCCAGCAGAGCCTGATCGATAATCGTGTATCCGATCCTGCCCGGCTGGCGGTCAAGGTTCGCGCTCAGCATCCAGCCGAACTCGGATTCGGAGCACAGCGACTCGTCTACAAATCGTTCGCCCATCTTGTTGACCTTGATGCCGTGAGGACGGCGGGTCACAGCGCCGACGACTTCACTAGCGCCCTTGAAGTGGTTGTGCGGGCCGATAAAGACGGAGTGAATGCGTCCCGCAGCGGCTCCGACCTCTTCGGCCATTACGATGCCGTCACCCGTGTTGTGCGGGAAGCTTGACATGATCTCCAGATCCTCGTAGCCCTGATCGCCGTAAAAGCGCTTGATCATTTCCTTGCTTCCGCCGATAGACCCCGTGGCAAGCATGACCGCCTTCGCTTCAATTTCGATCTTCCCGCCGTCGGGCCCTTCGGCGACAACGCCTTTGATGGCGCCGGTTTTTTCCTCCTTAACGAGCTTTTTCGCGGGCGTTTTCGTAAGAACCTCAATACCGTTTGTTTTACAGTAGTTTAAAAGCGCCTCAATAATACGGTAACCTGTGAACTTACCGGTTCCGGGTATGCGGGGCACGCTGTGCATCGTCAGGCGGTTTTTGTCGGGACGGTCATTCATCGCGTTAACGCCCGCAAACTCAACGCCAAGTTCATCCTCAAGCCAGCGAATGTTTTCACCTGTGCCGCAGATCCATTTGCGGACAAGCTTCGCGTCGCAATTCCAGTTATAAAACTGAATAACGTCTTTAAACGCCTGATCGGCGGAGTAATAAAAGCCCTGACGCTTTTGAACGGGCGTGTCAAATCCGTTGATTTGCCCCGCAAACTTCGAGCAACCGCCGGTATCGGACATTTTCTCCAGTACCAGAACCTCTTTTACGCCCAGCTGGTGCGCTTTGACCGCACAGGACAATCCCGAGGCAGCCGAACCAATAACAACTAAATCAGCAGTTCTTTTCATGAATAGCCTCCAATTCTCAGGCACGCGCCCATATTACTAGTATGCTAGTATTATATGCGCGAAAAAAGCTGCTGTCAAGAAAAAACCACGTTCAAGCGCTGCACGGCTCGGTACTGCGAGCTTATTCCATTTCCTCTTCCATCCTATCTACCGCGGCAATGAGCTTGTTGAGAGTGGAATAGAATCGTTCTATTTCCTCAGCCGGTATGTCTCTCACCAGCTTTGCCTCCACAGCCAATATGGCTTCCGACGGCTCCGCCATAGAATGCTCCCTGCCCGGAGTGATCACTATTTTTTTCATCCGGCCGTCGTGTTTGACGGGAACGCGCGTCAGCAAACCCTTTTTTTCCATCCGGTCAATGATTCCGGTTATGGAGGAACTGCGGATACAAAGCGTCTTTTCCAGGTCCTTGGGGAAAACATCACCCGAATGATTACAAATGTGACCGAAAATGCCGCATTGCGTTACGGAATAGTCTCCGCAGCCACTTTTTTTCAAAGAGTAATTCTGAATCCTTTCTATGCGGTTGGACAATGTTCGAAGCTCAAATCCGAGATCATTGCGCATACTTTCACCAAACTTTCAACGTATTATAAAACCCTGTTATTCTAAACCCTGTCCTTCTAACCCGTAAGGATTTTTCTCTCCAAATATGTCGTCAGCAGGCTGCCCAGGGCTTTCGCCGCTCTGACCAGTTCATTTGCGTTTTTCGTCGCGCAGCAATTAACCCGAAAGCACCTTTTGGCATAACTTCCGAAAGAATACAGCCTGCCCAGCGATATAAAAACATTCCGTTTATCCGCCAAGTCGGCAAACTCCTCTGCGTCGCACCCCTCCGGCAATTCAAACCAGAGATACGGCCCGCCCCGCGGCGCCGGGATGCTCACGCAATCCGGCATACATTTTGTGACCGCTTCATAAAACAATCCCACATTTTTTTGCATGTTCATCAGAAGCCTCGCCAACAGCGTACCGATGTTTTCTGATTGCATATATTCGACTATACACGACTGTATAGCCTGCGCCGCCGAGATTCCGCTGAAGCCTTTCAAATAAATGAGCTTGTCGGAAAATTTCCCGCCCTCCACCCAGCTGACGCTGTACGCGCTGCCGAAAATATTCTCAAAGCTCGAAACATATATGATGTTTTCATGGTCAAGCCCTTTGAGCGGATAATGAATCTTACTGTGAAAGGACAGCCACCCGTTCACGTCGTTTTCAATTATGGCGATCGAGTTTTTTCCGCACAGGTTCACAATTTTACGTTTGTTTTCCTCGGGGATAATCGCTCCGGTCGGATTTGTGTTGTACGCCGACAAAACAATGCAGGAAAACTCCACGCCGCCCTCGATTTGTTTTGACAGCTCTTCGATGCAGATGCCCGACACCGGCTCGCTTTTCAATTCGGTAAACTCCATATTCAGAAACCTGACGGCATGGAACGTCGCCCTGTCGCCCGGAGACTCAATCCCGACAATACCGTTCGGCTTGGCACAGGCGCGCAGAGCCAGCATCAACGCTTCGCTCCTGCTGTCGGTGGTTACAATGAGGGGCCTCTGAAAAAAGCAGCCGGTCGGGACAGCCCATTTGGCGATTTCCTGAGCAAGCGCATCATCACTGTTTCCGATGTTTTTTACCGCCGTGCCGTAGGGCGTGCTTTTCAGAACCTTGATCAGGTGCTTGTTCATCGTCAAGTGGTCAAAGAAGTCCCTGCTCAAGGCGTCGGTCGCCAGCTGGATGCATTTGCTCGAAAAAGGCATCCGCGTTCTTTCCGCATCCTTTTTATAGATTTCCTCTTCTTCTCCGGCGGCAAGTCTGCGCTTAGCCGGAAACGGCTCTACAGAAAGAGTGCGCATCGCTTCATCCAAAACCTTATCCTCGGAGGATATGACGAAATATCCGTTCCTGGGACAGCTTTCAACGATACCGTGCGACACTAAGTCGTTATAGGCCTCAAGCGCAGTCGACAAGCTAACGCCTTCGTCATCCGCCATTTCGCGCAACGAAGGCAATTTATCTCCGGCGCTGAGCGCGCCCGATTTTATTAAACCGATTAAAAGGCGTTGTATGATTGCTTTTTTAGTCATTTCCTTGCACCTCTTAGTGCAACAACGTACGTAAACCCCAGGAGCTGTTTTCTCATAGGTTATCACGTAATCGACGGATTATCAACCACAACCGGCCTCCTGGCGGGCTTGGCCGTATGACGGATTATATCTGGCTGTCATCAATTCAAGGCCAAAAAGAAAAAAAGCCAAAGAGGCTTGACATTGCGCAAATAGGTAGTATGCTATCAGTTAGAATTCTAAGTATGTATGACTTGGGGTGAGTTTTTGAAACAAGTCGAGCAGGAAATAGCCGAGCTGATTGTTCAGCTCCCGCTGTTTATCGATGCGATTTTTAAGGGATTTGAAGCAGCCATACCGTTTAAACTCAATCTTACGGAGGAACGAACGTTAATGCTGATTCACATGCATCCGGGCGAGCCGATGAAAGTCTACAGCAAGCATGCCGGATTATCGCAGGGCTCATTCACCTCGGTTGCCGATAATCTGGAAAAAAAGGAGCTGATTAAACGCACGCCTCTGGAAAGCGACAGGAGAGTCAGCTGTCTTGTCCTGACGGAAAAGGGCAATGCAACGGCAAAGCAGATCCACGCCCAGTTTATGGAATGTATAAAAAACAGGGTATCTTTTATGAACGCAACCGATAAGGCTGCATTGCGCAACGCCATGCAGACCATCATCGACACCATTGAGCTGCTGTAAAAAGGAGATCGGACAAAGTGCCTGAACAATCAAAAAACGAAGCCAAAAAGCTTGAACGAACCAGAATTCTGGAATCCGCGCCCATCAAATCGGCAATCTGGAAACTGAGCGTGCCGACAATGCTCGCAATGCTCCTGCAGGTCATCTATAACATGACGGATACATTTTTTATCGGGAAACTCAACAATCCCGACATGGTGGCCGCGATCGCCCTGTGTATGCCCGTCGTCATGGGGATACAGGCCTTTGGCAACGTATTTGCCGTCGGCGGAGCGTCGCTGATTTCGAGACTTCTCGGCGAGGGACGGCGTGAAAACGCAAATCACGCGGCGGCAATTTCTTTTTGGGCGTCGAGCGTTATATGTGTGGTTATAACGGTGCTGCTTTACGTTTTTAAAGTGCCAGTGCTGAAAATATGCGGCGCCAGTGAAAATACACTGTACTGGTGCATACGCTACGCGGACGTTATGCTTTTAGCGGGCGCCTTCATGGGCTTGCAGGTGACGTTGGCGGGGCTGCTTCGTTCCGAGGGAGCAACGACCGAATCCATGATCGGCATGGTCAGCGGCAGTGTCCTGAACATTGTTCTCGATCCGATCTTCATTTTTTTGCTGGGTATGGACGTTGCCGGCGCCGCCCTGGCGACGACAATAGGAAATAGCGTCGGATTCATATACTATCTTTACTTCTACATCAGGAAAAAGGGGATCATCTCCATCGCCCCGAAATATTTCGTATTCAAGGCTTATTATTTCGCGAACATCTTTAAAATCGGAATACCCGCTTCGCTGGACAATCTGCTTATGAGCGTCGGCATGGCTGTGGCGAATTCTGTCGCGGCGGGCTTCAGCGACATATTGGTTGCCGCCTTCGGCGTGAACTTCCGGCTGCTGAGCGTCGGCGTCATGATTGCCGCGGGTATAGGTCACGGCTGTCAGCCGCTCATGGGTTACAGCTACGGCTGCGGGAATCATAAAAGACTGCTGCAGACCATCAGATATGCAATGCTGTACGCCCTGGCTTTGGGGATTTTCTTTGGTATAACCTTTTATGCGTTTTCCGGCAGTCTGATAAAAGCATTCATCAATGACGCAGATGTCGTAAGAACCGGCGCAAAATTCATGCGCATGATGGCTGTAGCCCTCCCCTTCATCGGACCGCAAATGATCCTGCGCACCTTGTTCCAGGCAATAGGCAGGCCGATCGAAGCGTTGGTGCTGTCGCTGGGCAGACAGGGGGTGTTTTTCATTCCCGCGATCCTCGTACTGAGCAGACTGGGGGGTGAAACCGGATTTATGTCCGCGCTTCCTATTACGGATATATTTACGACCATTCTCGCCGTCATACTGTTATTGTTTATCCGCAAAAAGCTGCAGGCCCAACAAAATCAGGCAGACAGCCGGGCTGTTGTCGACGCCGACCATCCGTAAGCCTTGCTCAAAGCCGCATGGCGGCGGCCCAGCCGGTCTTCGCGGCCCCTTCGACCGTGCCGACCTTTGCGCAATCGCCGATCCCGGCGTATTCATCCGTCAGTCCCATGAAGCTGTCCGCCAGACCCGTCAGCGCCCGCATGCCGACGGACAGGACGACGCTTCCGGCTTCAACCCGCATCGTCCCGCCGTCTTTTTCATACGTAATGCCGGTTTGATCAATTCCAGTGCAGCGGCCGCCCAAAACCACGGTTATGGCTGGAGATTCCTCGAGCTTTACGAGGAGCTCGTCACGGTGCGTTTTTGAGGCATCCGGAGCGAGCGCGGACTGCAGCTCCACAATCGTGACCTTTTTGCCAAGCTCGGCAAGGTGCAGCGCCGTTTCAACGCCCACCTGCCCTCCGCCGATCATGGCAACGAAGTCGCCGAGCTTCTCTTCACGGCCATAGACATCCAGCGCGGTCCAGGCACATTCAACGCCGGGGATGGGCGGTATAACCGGTTCGGAGCCTACCGCCGCAACGACGGCATCGAATCCCCTTATGAAGTCGGGCGTCGCCTCGGTGTTCAGCCTGATGTCGATGGCGGCTTTTTCCACCTGAGCAACCAGCCAGTTTTTATAAGCTGCCAGAGGGTATTTAAAGCTGACAGAATCTGCAAAATTCAGCTTGCCGCCAAGCTTGCCGCTTTTTTCAAACAAGGTTACCCTATGACCCCGGTTCGCGGCGGTAACAGCCGCCTGCATGCCGGCCGGTCCGCCGCCGACGATCGCAACGGTTTTGCTTGCGCCGGGCGCCGGAATGTTTTCCGCCGCGGCTTCTATGCCGACCGTGGGATTGACCGTGCAAAGCATGTGCTGCTCATAGTTGTCCGAATCGTGGCAGCGCATGCACTTGACGCAGGGGCGCACATCCTTCTGCCGTGCGGCGGCGCCTTTTTTTATCCAGTCGGGATCGGCGATAAACGCTCTTGCGGCCGCGACGAAATCCGCTTTGCCCCCGGCGATGATCGCGTCGGCGTCGGCGACGCTTCCGATGCCGCCGATCGTGGAAATATGGCATTTCGTGATTCTGCCTGATTTCTTAAAGGCCTCGGCAATAGGTACATTGGGATTGGGCGGCAGGAAACTGCAGGGATGCGTCACCGTCATCAGGCCCGGTTTGTGGATGCCGCAGGAGGCCTGCAGGATGTCGATATCGTTTTGAAGGCGCTCGCCGATCCGCAGTCCCTCTTCCAGGTCGATGCCGCCCGGGGCAAACTCGCTGCCGGAGAGCCGCAGCTCAATGATCGCGTTTTTGCCGATTGCCCGACGCACGCCCGATATCAGCTCCAGCGGGTAACGGCAGCGGTTCTCTGTCGTGCCGCCGTATTCGTCTTTGCGTTTGTTCGTCAGAGGAGATAAAAACTGGGCCAGCGGGATGCCGTGACCCATGTGGAGAAGCACGCCGTCAAAGCCGCATTTGATAATCTCAACGGCGGTCCTGATGTAATCCTCCTTGTATCTTTCCATGACCTCCCTCGGGATCTCGCGCCCGACGGGAGGTCCGCCCATGAGGCTGCAGCCGTCGCTGACGGTGTACCCGTCCGGGAAGAACCCGATCATCTCCATGGTGCATTTCGCGCCGAACATGTGAATACGTTCGACCATATCGCACAGCGGGTTCGTATGGTTGGGCGTGAAGACATCCCAGCTGCAATGCACGCCGTCATCCGACGCGCCGCCGACGGAAACGCCGGCACAAGTGACGAGTCCGGCGCCGGCCTTCGCCCTGTCTTCAAAAAACCGGATGCCCTTTTCCGTCGGATAGGGCTGACCGGCGGAGCCGGTATGTATTGTGGACGGGGCCGAGAGGATCCTGTTTTTCAGAAAATGACCCGCAACGCGAATGGGCGAGAGAACGCTTTTATAAAGATTTTGCATGCTGACCTCCTTGTAAGCTTGGGTCGATCAGGACCTTGAGCTGACCCTTTTTGCCCGGATTTCCTATGTATCTGTCCACGCAGTCCTCCAGCGACACGATGTCCGTCACCAGGCCGGGGAAGGCGATCTTTCCGGCAGCCAGCATATCGAGATAAACCTGCACCTCGTCTCTTGTATAGACAAAGGAGAAATCGATATCGGGCTCGAAGACGGAAAAGGCGCCGGGGACGATATTCATCGGTTCCTGGATGGTCCCGACGACCATCACCTGCCCGCCGGGCTTGACACAATCAAAGATACAGGTTTTCAGGCTGTTCGCATTTCCCGCGCACTCGTAGACGACATCGGCGCCCACAGGGCTTCCGAGTATTTTTTTGATCTCGCGGCCGATGTCGGGACAGGTTTTGGCGTTGATGAAACAGTCCGCGCCGTATTGCCTCAAAACGGGCTCTTTACCGTCGCTCGTTCCCAGTACGATGATCTTATTCGCGCCGCCCGCCTTTAAAAACTGTATGGCCGCCAGGCCGATGGGACCCGTCCCGGAGACGACGGCGTGATCGCCGAGCTTGAAGCGGGACTTTCGGATGCCGTGGAGCGATACGCAGATGACGTCAAACAGCACAGCGTCCCTGGGATCGACACCTCCGGGGACAGGAATCAGCATCGTGTGCCGAACGTCGCGCACAAGCAGATACTCGGCAAAGCCGCCGTCGGGCCCGCCGATCCCCGCGGTATTCGGGAATCCGTTGATGCAGATGTTCGTCCTGTCCTTGCTGCAGGACGGGCAAAGCTGCGCGCAGCGGCCGGGCGGCCCGCACAGGAGCATATCCCCGACCTGAAACTCCGTCACGCCGTCGCCGACCTCGACCACCTCGCCGACGTTTTCATGTCCGAGCACCATTGGCAGCTGTACAAAGGGCGGAACGGCGCCGGTCCTATAAAACTCCACGTCGGTGCCGCAGATCCCGCAGTACCTGATCTTGACAACCAGCTGGTTCGGCCCCGCCCTGGGAATCGGCTTGTCTTCAAGCCGCAGGTCTCCCCTGCCGTAAAAATTCCTGACCTTCATCTGAAATAATCACTCCAATCGCGACCGCGGCGTCTCATGGCACGCGGCCGGCTTTTATCCTTCGCTGATCGCCAGCGCGGCAAAATACCCGTCCCTGACCGCTTCCAGGATCTTGCCGGCTTTTCGGCAGTCGCCTATCTGACTGAACACCGGAGAGACGGCGCTCAGTTCATCAGCCGTCTCATACAGCGGGCGCATACCGGCCGCGAGAATAACCGAGTCTGCCGGAACAGCGATTTCCCGACCGTCTTTTTCTATAACGACGCCGATATCGGTAACTTCCTTGCATCTGGCGTTCGTGACGCAGTTTACCTTTTCCTCCAGCTGACCTAAAAGGCCGAGCCTGTAACCCCCGGGAGCCTCGCAGGCGACCTCCGACAGCAGCTCGACAACCGTTGCTTCAATGCCCAGGTCCGCCAGATACACAGCCGTCTCGCAGCCGACAAGGCCGCCGCCGACAATAACTGTTTTTTTGCCGAGACAGGCTTCCCGGCCATAAAT
>CAYMLM010000070.1:0-12543 GCA_964391385.1 uncultured Papillibacter sp. | reverse complement strand
ACGAGCTATGTCTCAGTAATTCTGCGGGCCGCTCAAGGGGTTGACCTTGCTGATTTGCCAGCCGTCCCGGTATTTCGTAACTGTTATATGCTCCGTTGTGGGCTCCTCCGGACCGCCCGACGTGCTCCAGTAATATGTCACGCTATACCGGACGACCTTTTCCGCTATGGCCTTCGTTTCGGAAAACTCAAAACCGGTCAGCCACGGGCTCGAGCCGCCGATGATCCAGAAGCTTTTTTCCGGCTTGCCCCAGCGGTCTGCGAGCCACTGCTTGATCCGGCTGTCGCCGGCGGCGTACTTGTAAACGCCGTTGCGCGTCTCGTCGCCCTTGATCCACAGCCGTACGGCCTCTTCCGGCGTCTGCGGGGCAAACAGGTCGAGCGCCTCCTTGAAAAACCATACCTGTCCCTCCAACTGCTGCTGGCTGACGGTTGGCTTTGCCGCGGCCAGTACGGCCGTGGCCGTACCGCCGAAGATCAAAACGGCGGCCGCGCATATCCAATACCTAATCTTCATGACTTCACCCGCTTTATAAATACAAATCGTATATAGTTTATCCGTATCAAGTGATTTTTACCGCCTGCGGGCGGAGCAGCCAAGCGCCTGAGGCCGCCGGCACAAGGACGATTTGTCACACTATGAAAATCGATGAAAAACGAAGCATGATTGGGTGCGGGAGCGTATGGCGCGCCCAATGGTCAGAATAGGTCAAAATTTATTGATTTTGCCGCCTAATAATCTTTGACCTTTCCTGACTATTAATGTATACTTCATTTATAATGCGATTATTATAAGGAGGAGGTGACGTACATGGATTTCAAGGACTACTATAAAACCCTCGGGCTTGAAAAGACAGCATCGCCGGAGGAGATCAAGAAGACGTACCGCAAGCTTGCCAAGAAGTATCATCCCGACACGACGAAGGGCGACAAGAAGAGCGAGGAAAAATTCAAGGAAGTCAATGAGGCCTACGAGGTGCTCGGGGATGCCGACAAAAAAGCGAAATACGACGAGCTCTACGACGACATGAAGAGCGGGCGGTTCCGCGCCGGCGCGGGCGGCGGCTTCGACCCGTCCATGTATCGTACCTATACGGGAGGCGACGGCGGCTACCAATACACCTGGACGACGGCGGACGGCGACGCTTCCGATTTCAGCGACTTTTTCAACGCGTTTTTCGGCGGCGGGCGCGGCTTCGGCGACATCTTCGGCGGCGGGCGGGCGCACGGCGGCTTTCAGGATGTCAGCGCAAAGGGCCAGGACATCGAGGCCCGCGTCGAAATCGGCATCCGGCAGGCCTACAAGGGCGGCGAGCAGACCGTCTCCCTGCAGACCGAGTCCGGCACGAAAACCGTCAAATTCAAAATACCGGCGGGCATACAGCCCGGCGAAAAAATCAAGCTGTCGGGTCTCGGCGGACCCGGCTACGGCAAGGGCAAGGCCGGCGACCTGTATCTGGAAATCGGCCTGAAACCTGAGGCCGGATTTTCACTAAACGGACCCGACCTGGAAAAGACGGTCGACGTCTATCCGTGGCAGGCCGCGCTCGGCGACGAGATACAGGTCCAGACGCTCGACGAGAAGCTGAAGGTCAAAATACCGGCCGGCATCCAGACGGGCGGAAAGCTCCGGGTCGCCGCGCGCGGGTATCCCGCGAAAAACGGCAGGCGCGGCAGCCTGAGCCTGATCGTCCGGATCGTCAATCCGGTCCAGATAACGGGCGACATGAAGGCCCTGTACGAACAGCTGGCCGCTCTGACGAAACACGCTTAACGAAGGAGGTTACGGATCATGAACATTGAAAAATTCACGCAGCGGGCTCAGGAGGCCATCGCGGCCGCGCAGGCCGAGGCGCTGCGGCATAATCATCAGCAGGTGGACGGCGAGCACCTGCATTACGCGCTCGTGTCGCAGGAGGACGGGCTGATCCCGCGCCTTCTGGGGATCCTGGGCGCCGACAAAAACGCGCTTTTGTCGGACCTGGAGCGAGAAATTGATAAAATCCCCGGCGTCACGGGCTCCGGCAGCGACAGCCTGTACGCGAGCCGGCGGCTCTCCGCGCTGCTCGTGGCGGCCGAGGACGGCACGAAGCGCTTCGGCGACTCTTACGCCGGCGTGGAGCATCTCTACCTGGCGCTTCTCGGCGAGCGCAGAACGCCGTCGTCCAAGCTGTTTTCGGACTACGGCATCACGACGGAAAAATTTCTCGCGGCGCTCGGCGAGGTGCGGAAGAACCAGCGCGCCACGTCGCAGAATCCCGAGGAGACGTACGACGCGCTGAGAAAGTACGGCACGGACCTCGTCGAGGCGGCCGGAAAAGGCAAGCTCGACCCCGTCATCGGGCGCGACCAGGAGATCCGCCGCGTGGCTACGATCCTTTGCCGCAAGACAAAAAACAACCCGGCGCTCATCGGCGAGCCGGGCGTCGGCAAGACGGCCGTCGTCGAGGGGCTCGCGCAGCGCATCTGGCGAGGCGACGTCCCCGAGACGCTCAAGGACAAGACGATCTTCGCCCTCGACATGGGCTCGCTCATCGCGGGCGCGAAATACCGCGGCGAATTCGAGGAGCGGCTGAAGGCCGTCCTCGACGAGGTCAGCAAGTCCGAGGGACGCATCATCCTGTTTATCGACGAGCTGCACAACATCGTCGGCGCGGGCCGTACCGAGGGCGCGATGGACGCGGGCAACCTGTTAAAGCCGCTCCTGGCGCGCGGCGAGCTGCACTGCATCGGCGCCACGACGCTGAGCGAATACCGCAAGTACATCGAAAAGGACGCCGCGCTCGAGCGGCGCTTCCAGCCGATCACCGTCAGCGAGCCGACCGTGGAGGACACGATTTCCATCCTGCGCGGCCTGAAGGAAAAATATGAGGTGCATCACGGCGTGCGCATCACGGACGGCGCGCTCGTGGCCTGCGCCGTCTTATCCAGCCGATATATCTCGGACCGGTTCCTGCCGGACAAGGCCATCGACCTCATGGACGAGGCCGCGTCGATCATAAGAACGGAGATCGACAGCATGCCCGCCGAGCTCGACGAAAAAAGCCGCAAGATCATGCAGCTGGAGATCGAGCGCGAGGCGCTCAAAAAAGAAACCGACCGGCACTCGCGCGACCGGCTCGATACGCTGGAGAAAGAGCTTTCAGACCTGAAGGCGGACTACGAGGAGATGTCCGCCAAATGGCAGGAGGAAAAGCAGAGCATCCACAAGGTCAGCAGGATCAAGGAGGAGATCGACCAGGTCAAGGCCGTCATCGAAACGGCCGAGCGCAATTACGATCTGGGCACGCTCTCCGAGCTCAAGTACGGCCGCCTGCCCGAGCTCGAGCGGCAGCTCGAGGAGGCCAAGCGCCGCGAGGAATCCGGCGGCAGCGCGCTGCTGCGCGAGGAGGTCACGGAGGAGGAGATCGCGGAGATCGTAGCCAAGTGGACGGGTATCCCCGTGTCCCGCCTGATGGAGGGCCAGCGGGAAAAGATCCTTCGGCTCGGCGACACGCTGCACGAGCGCGTCATCGGCCAGGACGAGGCGGTCGACGCGGTGGCCGACGCGATCCTGCGCGCGCGCTCAGGGCTTTCAGACCCGAACAGGCCGACCGGCTCGTTTTTGTTCCTCGGCCCGACGGGCGTCGGCAAGACGGAGCTGGCCAAGGCGCTGGCCGAGGCGCTCTTCGACAGCGAGCACAACATCGTCCGCATCGACATGAGCGAGTATCAGGAAAAGCACACGGTTTCGCGGCTCGTCGGCGCGCCGCCGGGCTACATCGGCTACGAGGAGGGCGGCCAGCTGACGGAGGCCGTGCGAAGGAGACCCTACAGCATCGTCTTGTTCGACGAGATCGAAAAGGGCCATCCCGACGTCTTCAACACGCTCCTGCAGATCCTCGACGACGGGCGGCTGACCGACGGGCAGGGCCGGACGGTGAATTTCAAGAACACGGTCGTCATCATGACCTCGAACATCGGCAGCCCGCACCTGATGGAGGGGATCAACGCCGAGGGCGAGATCTCCGAGGAGGCGCGGCGGCTCGTGATGGCGCAGCTGCAAAGCGCGTTTCGTCCCGAGTTTTTAAACCGGCTCGACGAAACGGTCCTGTTCAAGCCGCTGACGATGGATGAGATCATCCGGATCATCGATCTGATCCTTGAGAAAACACAGACAAAGCTCCGCGATCAGAATCTGACGCTTAACGTCACCGGCGCCGCCAAGCGCTACATCGCCGACAGCAGCTACTCGCCGGTTTACGGCGCGCGACCCGTCAAGCGGTACGTGCAGAAGAACGTCGAAACGGCCGTGGCGCGGATCATTATGCGCGGCGAAATTTCCGACGGCAGCGTCATAACCGTCGACGCGGACGAAAACGGTCTCGTTTTCGCCGCAAAGCCGCCCGTCGGGGTTTAATATAGAGCATCCCCGGCCCAATCGGGCCGGGGAGCTTCTACACTGTCGACTGTCACTTTCTGCCGGTATAGACGGCGAATTTGTAATATTTGTACACGATGTCGATGTCCCTGAAGCCGCAGCTTCTCATCATGTCCAGGTGAACCGTCATCGGCGCCGGGAAGTCTTCGGCGGCGCTGTTCGGCAGCCACTTGCTTTCGATTTCCTCGCGCGAAAAATGCCGCGCGATAAACGTCTCCCAGCTGCCCTCATAGACGCTCCGGAGCGCGTCACTGCCGCCCGCGACGACATCGATGTTTATAAACTGGCCCTCCGGGTTGAGCGCCTCAAAAATCTTTTTGTAGAAGGCCAGCTTATCCTCGTCTGTCTTTAAGTGGTGCAGGGCGAGGGACGATACGATCAGGTCGTACCGCCCCGGAAATTCAAACCCGTTGAAGTCGGCCTGTATACACGTGATCCGATCGCCCAGCTTCAATTTGGCGTGCCGGAGCATGATATCCGACAGATCGACGCCCGTCAGCGCCGCGCCCGGATACTTACCGGCGACGGCGGCGGAAACCGCGCCCGTGCCGCAGCCCAGATCCATCACGGCAAAGCTGCGTTCCGCCGGGAAAGGTATGACGCTCACGAGCAGGTCGAGCATCAGCTCGTAATTCGGTATGAGTTTGCGGATGATCCCGTCAAACTCGGCGGCGTCACGTTCGAAATAGTCGTTCGTTCTGTCGTCGTTCATCGTATACCCCGATTCCTTAGCAAGTTACTATTAATTTACCATATACGACAGGGAAATCAACAAAAACCGCAAAAATCCCCGGCTCAATGAGCCGGGAATTTTTCCGGTTGGAGCTCGAGTATACGGCATGTCTAAACGTCTTACCCGATTACGGAAAAGTCGAACAGGTCGGCAAAGGCCTCAAGGTCGTTTTCCGTGACGGCGGACGAGCCGAAGTCGCTCCCCGCCGAGCCTGTGAGGACGTTGATCGACACGAAAGAGTTTTCAAGATTGGCGATGACGAGGGCTTTTGTTTCGCCGAGCGCCAGCGAGACTTCGACGCCGCTTGCCGTCGTGTGCTGCCATTCCCTGTAGCTGCCGACGTCGCCGACGTTGAGATACACGTCGGAAAACGTGCCTTTGACATAGTTCCCGAACTGATAGTCGATTATTTTGCCGTTTTGCAGCGCGACCTCTCCGTCGTAATGGAAGGACCCGTCATTGTAGACGTATCCGCCGACCCTCCCCATTCCGGCGGCGGAACCGGACAGGAAATCGCCTGTTTCGGCTGTGCCGATCAGTTCCTGCACGCCCTCCACAAATGTTATGGTTTCGTGCAGCGTCAGGCCGTACTTGGCAATGATCTCCTCAAGCTTGTCTGCCATGTCTTTCGAGTAAACCAGATACATGGGATACCGCTCGGTGTATTCGTTCGGATCGTTGCCGACCTCGGCGATGATGCTGCCATCCTCGTCGTAATGACTGCAGAAGATTCGCCACTCCTCGATTGCCTTAAACTCCGGGCTGTCCGGATAACCCTGCAGGACGATCAGGTCGTTTTTCGGCGGGTCTATGGGCGTATCGGCGGCCTCGCCGCCTTCCGCCACGGACGTCTTGTCGCTCATCGGCGCGGACGCCGAGACGGACGCGTCGTCCCGGATGACCATGTCGCGGACGCCGAAAAAATCGGTCGCGACGGCCGTGATGCTCAGCGCCGTGACGACGGCTGCCGCCGCGGCGATGTAAACGATTCTTTTGACGCTTTTGGGTTTCATTCGTCTCTCCTTTGCCGTATGGACGTTTCGGGTTTTCAGATTTTCTATGAAATGCTCGGGCATGGCGGCCAGCTCGTCGGAGCCGCCGTGCAGGCGGAACAGCGTATCCGCCGCCTCGTCGGCTTCCGCGACGCGCCCGTCCATAACGGCCGCGTCCAGCCGCTCGATGAGCCGCCCGAAATCCGTGTCGGTTGTATGCTCCATAATCAAACCTCACCTTTCCGTAAAGCGCCTTACATTTGTATATAACCCGAATGAGCCAATGTAACAAGGGCGTCGCCGCCGCTATCTATAATTCTTCAAGCTTCAGGTTTCTGACCGCTTCATAGATCTCCCGCCGAAGCCGGACGAGCCGCATGCGCATCGCCGTTTCGCTCACGCCCGCGTCCGCCGCGATCTCGCGGATCGGGCGGTTTTCGACATACCTGTTCCGATACAGCTCCCGCTGCCGCCCGCTCAGGCTGCCGATGACGGCGCCGGCATAAGCCGTCTCGTCGATCTCCCGGTCGCGTTCCCTCAAAAGCTGCGCGCAAAGGTCCGCGTCGCCGGAAGCGTACTCCTCGTCCAGATAATCCGCCTCATATTTCTGCCGGCGCTTTAAATATGTCAGCGTGAGATTGCGCGCCGTCCTGTATAAAAAAGCGGGCGGGTTTTCGTGCGTCAAAAAGGCGCCGCCTTTTTGTAACGCCACCGCAAACACGTCCTGAATCAGGTCTTCCGCGGATTCTTTTCCGCCGGTCATCGCGTATATGTATCTGTATATCCTGCCGTAATGGTCCCGGCAGAGTTCCTCGAAGCTTTTCATCGGAACACCTCACCTTATTTATACACAAATCGCCCTAATGTAACAACGGAATTTTATTGGTAAAGACAATTGTCCCGGCATGACAAGGCCCCGGCGATAAGCCGGGGCAAGGTACTATTGCGGCTTTACTAACGCTCCGCAAGAGCACGAGCCATTGTTGTTTACAGGGGCAGCCGTTTTGATCTGCGGCTGAGAACGGACAAATTGAGGATCAGGACCACGCCGAGGCTGACCGCGTGCACAAAGAGCGCGGGGGCGTAGCTGTCGGCCCTTTCGAAAAGCAGGTTTGAAAAGGGCATCGTCACGGCGTTTCCGGCCATGATGAACGCCATGAGATAGCCCAGGATGCTCGCGCTGTTTTTCCGGCCGAAAAGCTCCGAGACCCACAGCGACGGTACGAGATTCGGCGCGGAGATGCCCAAGCCGATCCCGAGCGACGCCACGACCGCCAGCGGCGCGGCGGACGGGGCCATGAAGACGGCGGCGACAACGCCGACGAGGTTTGCCCCGAACGGGATGAGCGCGGCGCGCCCCGCGCCCCACCGGTCGGTCAGCGCGCCGAAGATGAGCTTGCCGATGATGTTGCCGAGCGGCATCGTGACGCCGAGCACCGACGTGACGAACAGAAGCGACAGGCCGTCCTGCTGCGCGTGAGACGGGAAGATCAGATACGAGCCCGTCGCGGCCACGCCGATGAGAAAGCCCGTCAGCATCAAAAACCAGAACCGGACCGACCGGACGATCTGGCGCATGTCCATCCCCTGCCTGTCAAGGCCCGCCGCTTCCTCCTCCCCGCAGTCCGCCGTCCGGCAGTATTTCTCGTCGGTGCGCAGGAAAAAAACGATGACAAGCCCGCACAGCAGCGCGACGCCCGTCGAGCACAGGTAAACGCCGCGCCAGCCCCAGCGCGTGGCGAGCAGGCCGACGACAGGGTTGAAAAGGGCCTGTCCAAGCCCGCTGACGGCGGACGTCGCGCCCATGATGAGCCCCCTGTGATCGGCGAACCGCCTGTTGACGATCAGGACGGCGATCGGGTTTGAGGCCAGCGCGTACCCGACGCCGGAGACGGCGCCGGCGATGTAGAAGACCGGCAGCGAGCTCCCCGCCGAGAAGAGATACTCGCCGGCGGCCGTCGTTACAAGGCCGACGGCGAGGCACGTCAGGATGCCGAGCTTTTCGATGAGCCGCCCGAAGGCCAGGCTCAGCAGAAACGCCGTCATATACCGGAACGTAATGGACAGCGTAAAAGCCGACCGCGAGATGCCGAGGTCGTCCGTGATGCTGACGGCCAGCATGTTGAAGGTGGAAAACCGGAGCCCGTAAGCCAGCCAGACGATCAGCGCGCAGGCCAGCACGGTGCGCCACAGCTTCCCGATGTGTACAAAACGGTTTTTCATGAGCTCTCCCGCAGTCCGTTGTCACGAGTTTTGATATCCGAAATATATTGTTATTATACGGGGACGCGCCGGTCCGGTCAACACCGGGTCGCCCGGCGAAGAGCGCCCGTCAGAAACGGCGGGCGCGCGTCGCGAAAAAACATATCTGCCGGACTGAACAGACTGCATCTTGTGTCAATTCAGATATAATGCTACCATTTTCGCTCTATATATGCTACACTGTCCTTACAATCCGCGCCGGCCGGCGAAAACACCCGGATGTCCGGGATTTGTTCTCGTCTGTCGGCTTCATGCTCCTTGAGGCGCGGAGTCCGAAAAGCATTTTTATATAAACCTTATAAAGCGGCCGATTCAAACGGTTTTTTGTTAGTGATCTTGTTTGATTACCGCTTGACAAACCTTTCCACCGGTGCTACCATATATAGTACACCGACGATACACAAACCCATATATATAGATTTCAAGCAAATACCTACAGAGAAAGGCCTGGTATTATGATTACACAGATTATAAAAAGGGACCGTTCTTACGCCCCCTTTAAAAAGGAAAAGATCGTTCTGGCGATCTTCAAGGCGGCCAACGCGGTCGGCGGCAACGATTTTACAACGTCGGAAAAGCTTGCCGACGAGGTGATCGGCATTGCCGAAAAGCAATATCCCGACGGCATCGCCGAGGTCGAGGGCATACAGGATATCGTCGAGAAGGTCCTGATCGAAAACGGCCACGCCAAGACGGCCAAGGCCTTTATCCTTTACCGCGAGAAACGCAGGAGCGCGCGCGAGACCAACGCGCTCATCGGCGCGACGATCAACATGTTCTCCGAGTATTTAAACGACCGGGACTGGCAGATCAACGAAAACGCCAACACCCAGAAGTCCATCAACGGCCTCAACAACTACATCCGGGAGGCTTTCACCAAAAGCTACTGGCTGCACGAAATCTACCCGGACGAGGTCCGCAAGGCGCATCTGTCGGGCGAGATACACATCCACGACCTCGGCTTTTTCGGGCCCTACTGCGCGGGCTGGGACCTCATGCAGATCCTGGAGTTCGGCTTCGGCGGCGTCCCCGGCAAGGTGGAATCGAAGCCGCCCAAGCACCTGCGCGCCTTTTTGGGCCAAATCACGAACTCCACGTTCACGACGCAGGGCGAGAGCGCCGGCGCGCAGGCCTGGTCGTCCTTCGACACGTACTGCGCCCCGTTCATCCGATACGACGGACTCGACTATAAGACGGTCAAGCAGGCGCTGCAGGAGTTCATCTTCAACTTAAACGTGCCGACGCGCGTCGGCTTTCAGTGCCCGTTTTCCAACCTGACCTTCGACATCGTCCCCCCGAGCACCCTGAAAAACAGGTCCGTCATGATCGGCGGGCAGCAGATGCCGGAGACGTACGGCGACTTCCAGAAGGAAATGGATATGCTGAACATGGCCTTCTGCGACGTCATGATGGAGGGCGACAGCAAGGGCCGGGTCTTTACGTTCCCGATCCCGACGATCAACGTGACGAAGGACTTCAGCTGGGACAGTCCCGTCGTCGAGAAATTCATGGAGGTCACGTGCAAGTACGGCATTCCGTACTTCTCCAACTACGTCAACTCCGACCTGTCGCCCGAGGACGCGCTGTCCATGTGCTGCCGCCTGCGCCTGAACACGGCGGAGCTGCGCAAGCGGGGCGGCGGCCTCTTCGGCTCGAATCCCCTCACGGGGTCCATCGGCGTCGTGACCGTCAATCTGCCCAGGCTCGCCTATCTGTCCAAGACGGAATCGGAGTTTAAGATGCGGCTGTGGCAGCAGATGATCATCGCCAAGAAGAGCCTCGAGATCAAGCGCAAGATCATCGAGGACCAGACCGACAAGGGCCTTTATCCGTATTCGGCCAACTATCTCAAGGACGTCAAGATGAAGACGGGGAACTACTGGTTCAACCACTTCAACACCATCGGACTCATCGGCATGAACGAGGCCTGTCAGAATCTGCTCGGCCGGGAGTTTGACCTCACGACGGCGGAGGGACAGAGCCTGGCGGTCCGGACGCTCAACTACATGCGCGAGGTCATCCGGGAGATCCAGGACGAGACGGGCCACTATTACAACCTGGAGGCCACGCCCGCCGAGGGCACGAGCTACCGGCTCGCCAAGCACGACAAGGAGCTGTACGCCGACATCATCACGGCCGGCGACACGGTGCCCTATTACACGAATTCGACGCAGCTGCCGGTCGGCTTCACGGACGACATTTTCGAGACGCTCGAGCTCCAGGACGAACTGCAGTCCCTGTATACCGGCGGGACGGTGCTGCACCTGTATGTCGGCGAGGAAATCAAAAACCACGAGACGGCAAAGAAGCTGATCCGGAAGGTGTTCAGCCAGTACAAGCTGCCGTATATCTCCCTCACGCCGACCTTCTCGGTCTGCAACAATCACGGCTACATCGCCGGCGAGCATTTCAAATGCCCCGAGTGCGGCGGGACAACCGAGGTCTGGAGCCGCGTCGTCGGATATCTGCGTCCGGTGCAGAATTACAATATGGGCAAGAAAGAGGAATACGAGCTCCGGAAGAAATACGTCATCCGGGAGCTCTCCCTCACATGACCGTTGCCGGGATCGTCAAAAGCTCCCTCATCGACTATCCGGGCCTCATCTCCTGCGTGCTGTTCGCGCCGGGCTGCAACTACGACTGCTTTTACTGCCACAACCGTCCGCTCGTCGACGGGCCGTACGCGGCGGTCGGGCCCGAAGAGCTCCGGGCTTTTCTGAAGAAACGGGCCGGGCAGCTCGACGGCGTCGTCGTGACCGGCGGCGAGCCGACGCTGCAGCCGGACCTGACGGATTTTCTCGGCGAGCTGAAGCGCCTCGGCTATAAGGTCAAGCTCGACACGAACGGGTCAAACCCCGACGTCGTTGAAAATGTGATAAAGGACAGGCTGGCCGACTATTTTGCCGTCGATTATAAAGCGCCCGCCGCCCGCTACATGGAAATATGCGCAGGCGCGGCGGATGCGGGACCGGTCCTTCGGACGATACGCCTGCTGACCGGCAGCGGGACGGAGTTCGAGGTGCGCACGACGGTCGTTCCCCAGCTCGGCGAAGACGACCTGATCCAAATGGCCAAGGAGCTTCCCGAGGCGCCCCGCTGGGCGCTCAACCGTTACAGAAAGCCGGAGACGTTCCTCCCACGGGATGAATCAAGGGTGAGTGTATCTCCGTATACGGCGCAGCAGCTCGGGGTTTTCGCCGAAAAGCTCCGCAAATGGCAGCCGAACACGGTGACATAAAAGGTTATGATACGCAAGAAGGCGCGTGCCGCAAGGTTTATACCCGAGCGGCGCGCGCTTGCATTTTCTATAAGGCAGACGGCAGCCCTCAGCGCTCTTTGCACGCGGAGCAACTAACCGGAATAGTATATACAAGCCCCCAAATAAACTTCGGGAGCCATCTGTCATTATGATGAAAGAGATCCATCAAAGCGACCGGGACCGTGCGCCGACAAGACATGCAGGCACTTTTAAAATTGAAATAAAGGATGGCAATATATTTTTTGACAAAGCCTGTTTTGATGCCTTCACCGAGCGTTTGACGGCACAAGAATCGGCGGCGGTCGAAAGAATGCTGTTTCTGATCGGCCAGATGGAGATGTCGGCGCTGAATAAAACGGCGGTCAATATCAATATCAGGCAATTGCAGGATTTATTCAAGTGCTTTGAAAAGACTGAGAGGTTAATAATGGAGGCCTCATATTATGGATGAAGATACTGTAACCGCAGAGCCGGTCCTGCAGCAAGCGGAGGACGAAGCGGAGGCGGAGGTCGAGGTCGAAGTCGAGGTCGAGGCCGAAGCCGAAGCGGAAGCCGAGCAGGGCACAGGTCCCGCCGCCGCTTCGGCGAGCGCCAGCGCAGGCTCCGGCGCGGGCGCATCGGCGGCTCCGGACAGCAGCGTCGTGGGCAACGCCGTATCGACAAGCGCGGTATCCGTCGTCGTCGGAGAGTACGGCGCCGCCGCGGCCAGCAACACCGGCGTCGTGGCAGTCGGCCCCTGGGGCGCTTCCGCCGCCAGCAACGGCTCGGTCGCCGCGGCGACCAAAGGGAGCGCGGCCACCTCCGGCCCGGCCGGGAAATCCGCCCAAGATCGGAAGAGCGTCGTGTAGGGAAAGAGTGTAGGGTTGGGGGGGGTGGGG
>CAYMLM010000069.1:0-12551 GCA_964391385.1 uncultured Papillibacter sp. | reverse complement strand
TGCGTGAGCGCCGGCAGCGTCTTGTGCAGGCTCGCGACGACGAGGTCCGCTCCCAAACAGACGGCCGAGGGCGGGAAAAAGTCCGAAAAGCCGAGGTGCGCCCCGTGCGCTGAGTCGACCAGCAGGGGCACGTTTTTCCGGTGCGCGACATCGGCGATTGCGCCGATGTCGCTGACGACGCCCTCGTAAGTCGGCGACGTGACGACGACGAGCGATGCGCAGGGGTGCGCGTCCAGCGCCTTGCGCACCTGCTCCGGACGGATGCTGCCGGCAATACCGGTCTCGTCCGCGTCCGGCAGGATGTAAGCGGGCCGGAGGCCGAGCAGCTCGGCGGCGTTATAGACGGATTTGTGGCAGTTGCGCGCCATCACGATCGTATTACCGGCGCGCGCGGCGCTTTTTACCGCGGCTAGAATGCCGCCGGTGCCGCCGTTTACGAGCGGGAACGCCGTTTCGCTCCCGAAGAGCGCCGCCGCGCGCAGCGACAGGTCTTTCAGGATGCCCTTTGGGTCCTGCAGGTTGTCGAAGCCGTCGATCTCGGTGATGTCGATCGTCCAGGGCAGGCCGTCCCCCAAAAGCTTTGCGTTGCGCTTGTGCCCCGGCATGTGAAACGGCGCGACGCCCTGTTCCGCGTAGTGACTGAGCGCTTTGTACAGCATGGCAATCCCTCCGATCAAAAGGATATTTTATAAAGGGCGCGTTGTCAAACGGTTTAACAGAAAAACCGCCTGACGGCGGTTTTTCAGGGCGTCGACAAAGTCGACACCCTGAAAATATTTGAAGGAAGGACACGGCCTTCCTTCAAATATTGCGCCTGCGGGCGGGAATTTAACGTGAAGGGGGCTTCGCTTGCAGCCCCCCTCACAGACCCCCTGCGCAAGACTTGTTTATCTGTGCCTTTGTCTACAGTCTGAAAAACCGCCTGACGGCGGTTTTTCTGGGTTCTGGCGGCGTCAGCCGATTTTCTTGACCGGATACGCTTCAATATAGCCGCGGCAGCCCGTCGGGGCCAGCTGAAAGCGCGGCGCGGCCTCGGGGTCCCAGTCGTAGCCGTACAGCTTCGGGTCGAACGTCTTCACGTGCTCCCAGAGCTCGCCGATGGCCTCCTGGAAGTCCTCTTCCTCAAACGGCTCGCCCTGGAAGACCATCATCGTGCAGGGCGGCAGCCCGATGAGCTCGTACCCCTCCGGTATGACGTTCGAATAATCGAGCGGCACCTCCACGCCCTGGACGTATTTGGAGGTCCCCGGTTTGATGAGGTGCTTCGGCAGCCACATGCCGATCGGCTCGTAAAGCGCTTCCCTGACGCTCGTCAGGACGCTCCACACCTCGCACCCGACCTCCTCGCAGTACGCGAAATACTCTTCCGCCTTCTTCCCCCGCAGTAAGAGGACCTTCCGCTCCGGCCGCTCGATTACCTGCACGAATATCGTCTTTGTCCTTGTTTCGCTCATTGCTGTTCTCTCCTCCGTTTCATTATGATAATAGAGGTAGGCGTCGATTGCCCTGCCGGGCATGAACAGCTTGATCGGCGGCGCATTCCGGCTGTACCGTTTCGGGGATATGCCGAACTGCCTGGAAAACGCCCGCGTGAAGCCCTCGTGCGAGTCGAACAGAAAGTCGAGCGCCACGTCGAGGACCCGCCCGCCGTCGTCGCGCAGCTGCAGCGCCGCCTTCGTCAGCCTGCGGGACCGGATGTAATCGAACGGCGTCATGCCCGTGGCTTCCTTAAAAAGCCGCGCCGCGTGCCACGGCGAATATCCGGCCGCATCGGCCAGCTGCCGGAGCGTGACCGGCTCGCGCAGCCTCGTCTCGATGTATTCCTGCATCACGGTCGCCGCCCGCGCCGCTTCCAAACCGCTCATCGGATCACCTGCCTGAGGAGAGTATAAGCCATGCGCAGGCGCATTTTCTTGACTTCGTTTGCTGACCTCCGTCAGGAGGCCAGCAGCACCCGCTTGACGGCCGGGATCAGCTCGTTTCTGCCCGGAAAACTCATGTTGTTGTACAGTATGATGACCGTTATGTCCAGGTCGGCGAACAGGGCGTTAAATGCCCTGAAGCCGCCGAGCGTGCCGGTGTGCTCGCGGATTGTCCCGCAGTCGGGATCGCTCTGGATGATCCAGCCCAGACCGTAGTCGCTGGGGATGAGCGCGCCGGGGACAGGCACGGTCTCCGTAAAGAGCATATCCATGTATTTTTTCGGCAGGAGCTTTTCCGTCGTGAGCGCCTGGTCCCATAAGTACAGGTCTCCGGTCGTCGAGTACAGGCCTCCCGCGCCGTAACCCGCCGCCGTCGCGTTGGCGGCTTCGGCATCGATTTCGCCGGTCTCGGTAAAAAAGCGGACGGGCGTGTCGCCGCCCCTGTGACCCGTGGCCATATTTTCCGGCGGATTGTTTATGTCGTAAACGCCGGTATCCTCCATGCCCAGCACGTCGAAGATGTTCCGCGCGAGGTAGTCCGCGAACGGCAGGCCGCCGACCTTTTCGACGATATAGCTTAAAATCAGATAATTTGTGTTGGAATACGAGTATTTCGAGCCCGGGTCGAACTTGAGGGGCAGCGCCTTGACGCGGTCGATGATGTATTCCTGAGTCAGCTCGCCGGTCGGCATATCCACGACGTCCGCCGAGGTGTCGTTCATATAGTCCGTGATGCCGGAGGTGTGCCGCAGCAGGTTTAAAAGGTCGATTTCGCCGCCCCGCGCGAAATCGGGTATGTAGTCGGCGAGCTTGTCCCGGAGATCTAAAAGCCCCTTCTCATAAAGCTGCATGATCGCCATGGACGTAAACTGCTTCGTGACCGAGCCGATCAGGAACCTCGTGGCCGGCGTATTGAGGGTCCCCTTTTCCGCGTCCTCTTTGCCGTAGGCCTTGTAAAGCAGTATCTCCCCGTCTTTTTCGATCAGGACGCTGCCGTAAAATCCCTCGCAATTTGCGAAAACCTGATCGAGCGGGTCCGACAGGACGACCGGCCAGCGCGGGGGCTCGGCGGAGGGCTGCGCCGCCGGGACCGCCGTATCCTCCGGGGGCGGCGAAGCGTCGCCGGGCAAAGACGATGCCGACGGGCCGGGCGATGAGGGGGACGGCGTCTGGATCGGAAGCTCGGCGATGTCCGGAAATGCCGGGCCCGACGACAGGACGGGCGACGGCTGCCCGAACGTTTCGACGGTGCAGGCTGCGATGAGACACAGCAGGAGAAGGTATGCCAGGATCTTTTTCAACATCTGCTCTTATTCCTTTGACATTGTCCTAGGATTACACGGATTGCCGTTCTATTGTAAGTCAAATTCCGAAAAAACGCAAAGGAAAATCCGGCTGTGCGCACAGACAGCCGGATTATTTTTGTAAATTCGCGAGGCCTGCGCATCGGGTTTCGCGCGGGCCGGGCGTTTCATATCTTCAGCCACTGCTCCTGAGCGCTCCGCCACCGGGCGTAAAGGAGCTTCGCGACGACGGGCTTCGGCATCAGCGCGCCGAGATAGCGGAAGGTCCTGTTGACGAGCCCGGGGATATACATGGACCGGCCCTTCAAAACGCGGGTGAGCGTGCGCCGCGTCACCGTTTCCAGCCGGTTTGTCGTCGCATTTCCCCAGAAGCCCTGCGCGGCAATGCCGGAGACGGCTTCCGGCGTCGTGGGCAGGCCCCCCGGGCACAAGGTGAGAATCCTGACCCCGGACGGCCCGAGCTCCTGCCCGAGCGCGCAGGCGAATTCCCGCAGGAAGCTCTTGGAGGCGGCGTACGTGGCTTTGAGCGGCATCGGGTAAAAGGATGCCAGGCTCGACACGAAGACGATGTAAAACGGCTTAGACGGCTCGCCGAGGACGCGCGAGGCGAGCGCGCCGTGCGTGACGCGCAGCGTGGCCTCGACGTTTAATCGCACGATGGCCGTGACGGACTGCGCGCTCCGTTCGCTGAAGCCGCCCTCGAAGTCGACGCCGGCGACGTTTAAAAGCATGTCGAACGAGACCGCGTTTTCACGGGCGAATCGAAACAGGCCGTCGACCTCCTCGTCGCGCGTCAGGTCGCAGGTGCGTGTGTAAACCGTCACGGGATACCGGCCGGCGATGCCCTCCCTGATCCGCTTGAGGCCGGACGCGTTGATATCGGTGAGAAACAGGTCCCAGCCGCGTCTGGCGCATTCGACGGCAAACGCGCGGCCAAGCCCGCCGGCGGCGCCGGTAATCAGGACAAACATTCGTCATACACCCCAAATCTGATCCTGCACAGTTTTTCGCTCAGCTCAAACAGCCGGTCGGCGTTTTCCCGGTTGACTTCCCTGCTGCAGCGCGCCGCGCCCCCGAGTCCGAAACACAGGCCGCCGCCCGTGGTCCCCCGTTCAAGCAGTCCGGCATAGATCGCGGCGGGGACGGACGGGTCCACGCCGTGTTTTTTTCTTCTCTTCCAGACGAAATCCACAAGACCGCCCGTTTTCTTGTTGCCGATGTCCGTGCGGACAAGGCCGGGGTCGACGCCGTAGGCGCGCACGCCCTTGCCGGTGTAGCGGTCGTTGAGGGCGAGCGCAAAGAGCATATTGCACAGCTTCGACTGCTTGTAGGCCATCAGCGGACGGTAGCGCCGCTCAAACATGATGTCGTCCCAGTTCATCTTCATCATTTTGTGCGAGCCGCTCGAGGTCAGCAGGACGCGGCCGCCGCCCTTCGTCAGGTTCCGCAGCAGCTCATGCGCCAGCAGAAACCCGGACAGGTGGTTTAAGGCAAACTGGTGCTCATAGCCTTCCGGCGTCGTCATGTACCAGCTGCGCACGCAGCCGGCGTTCAGGATGAGCGCGTACAGCGCGCCGCCGCAGCGGGTCTCCAGCTCGCCGCGTATTTTTTCGGCGACAGCCCGGACCTCCTGCTGGTACATCAGTTCCGCCCAATAAAAGGTTAACTCGCAGCCGGGATGCGCGGCCAGCAGCTTTTCCCTCGCGGACGCGCAGGTCTCCTCGCCGTGCCCGATCCCTATGACACCGTATCCGTTTT
The DNA here is from genome assembly GCA_964391385.1 of uncultured Papillibacter sp. Lineage (GTDB taxonomy): Bacteria > Bacillota > Clostridia > Oscillospirales > Oscillospiraceae > Sporobacter. Next base: position 7,567 of record CAYMLM010000069.1, on the reverse strand, counting down.
TGAGCAGCTCGGCGCAGACGGCATAGCCGATGCCCGATGTCGCGCCCGTCACGACGACTGTTTTCATAATAAAGGCCGACCTCCCATTCTCACGGTACAAACCAGTTCCAGACGTGCCAGAACCCCAGCGAGCCCGCGCTCGCGGCCAGGACGACAAATCCAATGATACATGTCGCGCCGAACACAATGAGGGCAATGAGGCTGACGGAGCGCAGCCTCCGGCGCAGGCGGTCCTTCATAACCGGATGCATCGAATAGGGCGGGTATTTCCCGTCGTTCATCGCGTTTTTATGCCACCTGGCGTATGCCCTTCCCATTTGCACTGTCAGCGCGCAGCAATACAACATAACAGCCGCCGCCAGAACGCCGAAGGCAATCATCATCACGCCCCAAATCAGGCCTCCGATAGTCGGTATCGGCGGAAATATGATGCTGTCAAACGATAATACGGGCTTGATTATAAGACAGACGCCGTACGCCGCCGCCGCTATGGAGGCAGCCCCAAGAACGGCAATCCATGCGTACATGACGATGAAAAAAGGCACGGTAAACAGGTCGGCAAAAAACAAGCCGGTTCCGACGAGCACCTTGTTTGATTTCCTCTTTTCCGCTTTTTCCTTCGTCTGGACATACTGCGCGGCAATATCCTTGGGGTTGCCGAGCTTTATGGCGATTTCCTCCTCGGAATAACCGTCGGCGGCCTTCCGCGTAAAATGCTCGTCATATTCGGAAATGATCTCGTCGATGTCGTCGACGTTTTGCGCTTTGAGATACCCGGTGAGTTCCTTGATCCAGGTTTGCTTAGCCATTGACGTTGTCTCCCTCCAGAAGGTTTTTGATCGATTCGGCAAAGCTGAGCCAATCGTCCTTTTGCGTTTCATACGCTTCGCGGCCGCTTTTCGTCAGCGTGTAATACTTTCGGGGCGGCCCGCCGCTCTCCTCCGACAGGTAGGTCGTGACGAAGCCCTCGCTTTTCAGCTTCCGGAGGATGGGATAAACCGTCCCGTCGGCAATCTCGATATGGCGCGACAGGTATTCCGCCACGTCGTATCCGTAGCGGTCTTCTTTCGACAGAAGCGACAGCACGCACAGCTCCAGGACGCCTTTTTTATACTGACTGTTCATGTTTCCCCTCGCAGCGTTTGTTTGTGAGCCGTATCTACTACTGAATATAATACAGTAGTTTTGTTTTGTCAATAGTGGATTATGTTTTTTACGATATTTTAAAGGAAAATTTTAGCGGCATAGAGAAAATTGAACATGACATACTAATTATTGTTGACTGAATTCCGGTTAAAAGGAGGTGACGACTTGCGCCTTGCGGCAGCGAAAAAAACCGTAAGCCTCGTTTGTCTGTTCCTGACCGCGCTGCTTCTGGCCGAAACGAATCTGTCGGCCGCGCGCGCATTGGAATCCAAAGCCGGCTCGGCAACCGAGCCGCCGGCGCCGTCAGCGCCGGCAGAGCCGGCTGAACCATCAGAGCAGACGCGGAAAAATGATCTGATCAAATGGGTGGACTTCAACGTTCCGTGCGAGGCGATGAAGAAGGCCATCTCTCTGGATATCCTCACGCGCGATCAGGAAATCCGGCTTGACTGGATCGAACTGCTCGCCTATCTGGCGGCGAAAAACGGCAACAACTTCAAAAAATATAAAGACAAACAGCTCGACGAGCTGGCCGACAAGCTCTTGTCAGGCGCAACGATGGCTGAGCTGACAAAGAGTCTGAAGTATTACGATTATTATCTGGAGGCTTACTCGGCGGCGCTGGGCGGCTTTGTCGGCGATTACGAGATCGAGGTCCCCGACGGGGACGGCGTAGGGAAGCACTGGGAAAAGCGCTACGGGATCAAGGTCTTCTCCCCGATCGCCAAGAACTTCCCGTACAGCCACTGCGACGATTTCGGGAACCGCCGCGCTTACGGTTTTTCCCGCACGCATCTCGGCAACGATCTCATGGGCCAGGTCGGGACACCCGTCATCGCCGTCGAGGGCGGCGTCGTCGAGGCCCTGGGGTGGAACCAGTACGGCGGCTGGCGGATCGGGATACGGTCGCTCGACAAAAAGCGGTATTACTACTACGCGCACCTGCGAAAGAATTTCCCATACCGCAAGGATCTGGCGGTCGGCTCGGTCGTCCGGAGCGGCGACGTCATCGGTTATCTCGGCCGGACGGGCTACAGCATTCAGGAAAACGTCAACAACCTGAAAACGTCCCATTTGCATTTCGGCATGCAGCTCATTTTCGACGAATCCCAAAAAGAGTGCCTCAGCGAGATTTGGATCGATGTCTACGAAATCGTGCGTCTGCTGGACAACAAGCGCTCCGAGGTCAGTAAGGATCCCGAAACGAAGGACTATTTCAGGGTCTACGATTACCGGGACACATCGCAGCTTACCGAGTGAGAGAAGTTCTTATCAAAAAGCGGCGGCTTGTCCGCCGCAGGCGGTAAAGGAGCAAACTATGGACGAAAAAAAAATAAACGGCTATCCCGTTTATACGGAAGAGGAAACGGACATCACAAACGTCGTCTCCACGGGGGAGCTGACGGGACTTCATCCCAGGCTGCCGGTTGACAACGGCGAGGTGGAGGCGTATTCGTGGCTCTACGACGGCGCGCCGCAGCCGATGAATGTGCTCGACGGCAAAAAACGCGGTCAGTCGGACAACAAGAAAAACAACATGCCGAAAATTATCCTGCCTTTATAGCTCCGCTTCGTAAAAAGCGCGGGGCCCGCTGTGAAACAGGGGCCCCGCGCCAAAGGCTGCCGAAAAAGCCGCAGGGATTTTCGACAGCCTCAGAGCGTCAGCGGTATGCGTTGCCGTCAATTAGGATTTCGCCTGCGACGGTAGTATTCGGTGAGGAGCAGGATATCGATGAGATCCCGCAGGAAGCCGCGGCTTCTGTACCCGCCGTCGTACAGGCCGGAACCGGGGCCGTAGCCGGGCCCGTATGTAACAGCCGCCCGCGCTTCGGGCATCCAATCGCTGTTCTTCGTTTCCCCGGCGTACTCGGACACCTCCGGGTTCGTCCGCATCACGTTCGAGCGGATATTTTCGGCGGTGTTATCCATCATGTGCCGGGTCATCGGCAGGTTCCCGGCATCCATCTGGTCGACAGCCATCAGGATATGCGGCTGGAGCTTATAGTAAACCTCCGGATAGGCGGCCGACGCGCTGCCGGCGACATCCTGTACGGCCTGCGGCGCGTACAGCTGACTGTCATAAGCGGTGTTCCGGAGCTGGCTCATCTCGCCGCCGGGCATCCTGTTGTTCTGATTTGTCGTATTGATATTCATAGTTTCCTCCGAGAAATTATTTGCCTTGCAGTATAGTTTATTGGCCGGTCTTTCCAAATGACACTGCAATGCCGCCCCCGGAGAACAGCTTTGTTTTCGCACCCCTCTTGTACATATCTTCCGCAACACGTCAAACGCAATAAAGGAGATGTTAAATGATTATCAAACTTCTATTATAGCTCGGGATTCCTGACAAACCGGACAAAACCGCCGCCGAGCGGCGTCGTGTCGTACCATTTCCGCAGGTCAACGGGAAAATAATCGCCCTCGTCGGCCACGCCCGCCTGTGCAAACGAGCCGTCGGGGGAATATGTAAGCGACAGGAGCGTCACCCAGTGCCAGGAGTCCAGCCGTTCCTCCGCGCCCTTGTCGAGGCTCAGAAACGCGACCGGCGTGTCCGCCAGGAGCGCGCTTTCAAGGAACGAAAGGACCGCCTGAAATCCGGGGCGCAGCCGGTCCGCTTTCGGTATGTCCAGAGCTTCGGTTGTATAGGGCAGATTCTTGTAAGCCAGGTAGGCCTGCGCGCCTTTTATCAGCGCCGACGGCGACGGAAGGCCGCGCACGCTGGGCGTGACAAATCCCCAGGCTTCCTCCATCAGCGCCAGAAATTCGCCGACGGACAGAGACGATCCGTCCTGCAGCGATTCGGGCAGGCCGCCGCTCAGGTAACGGACGATGCCGGCCACGACCGTCGGGCCGCAGCCCGCGATACGCTTCCAGGGCCTGCCGTACCATTCCTGCCGGCCGCCGCAGTACGTACTGCCATCCGTGCCGACAATCTCAAGCCGGTTTATATTTTTAACCGAAACGCTGACCATCGCCGCACCTCATACAAATCGACGTCGTATAAACTAAATCTAACAAAACCGACCGCGTAAAGTCAAACCCATTTAATCCCAGTTCAATCTCCATACCATTGTATGGGCGGCGGCACGCCCGTGAGATAAAAGCAGCGCCCGAACGGGCGCTGTTTCTTGCTGAAAGCAATTTGCCGGCGGCGTAGTGACTTAACCCAGTTCCACGAAGTATTTGTCCAGAAGCTGGACGGGGTGGTACGACAGCTTCGACGTCCGAAGGCCCTCGACGCCGTCGTCCTCCTCGCGGTTTATATACGTTACGCCCTGTGCGAACGTTTTAGCGTACTGGTTGACGAGCATCTGGTAACCGCCCGCTATGTCCCTGTCGGCTCTCTCGATGTGGACGAACAGGGTGTCGTGGACAATTTCTCCGAGCGCCGCGCCGACGACCTTGCCACCGACCTTGAGCATTCCGCCCAGGAGCCGGTAGTGGTCCATATGATCCAATATCTCAAGCGCTTTGTTGTTGCATTCGCTCAAAGCCGGATATTCAGCGTCCGCCATGCCACTGTATTTTTCAAAAAAGACGCGCAGTTCGTCCGGCTTGCTTCCGCCGGCCGTCTCGAAGCGCCAGTCGGAGTACGTCTTCATAAACCTGTTGATGTGGTTGCGCTGGCCGCTGTATTTCCGGCCGGCTAGGCTTATGAGGTCCTCCGAAAGGTAAAGGTAATCCGACCAGGCCCGGTCCGTCGTAGCTTTCGCGCCGGGATAAAACTCCAGAACCTTCTCGAGCCGCTGCTCGGAAACAGCGCACAGGCGCGGCGCACAGCCGGCCTCGTCGCAGTAACCGACGATCCTCTCGTAAGCGTCGAGCTCGCCGCAGACCTCGCCTCTCGGCGGGGTAAACGCTGTCTCGCCGTTGAGATAGACCACCTTGAGGTACAGGTAGCCGCCGTCAATGGCAAATTCCGTGTTAAAGTAATCACGCCAGATGAACGTCCCGCCGGCGGTACAGTCGCAAAGCCGGCATTCGTTTTTTGTAAAAAACGGCCTGAGCATGTCCATATGCTCCAGGCGAAGTGTTTGAAAACGCAAGAAAGTCCTCCGCTATTTCGTCCAGTTGAACAGGTGCCTGTTTTTTATAAAGTACTCCACGCCCGAAACGAGCGTAACCAAAACGATGAGACCGGTGAGGATATAAACGGCGAGAAGCGGGATTGGCAGGAATATCAGGATGATGCACACCATCGTCGCCGCCGTTTTTATTTTCCCCAGTATCCCGGCCGCTATGACGCTGCCACGGTCGACCGCCACGAGCCGCAGCGCCGTGACGGCAAACTCGCGGACAATGACGAACAGCACCGCCCAGGCGGGCATGAGCCCCCGTTCGGTAAACCACAAAAGCGCCGCGACGACGAGCACCTTGTCGGCCAGGGGGTCCATAAATTTGCCGAAATCCGTCACCTCGCCCCGGCTTCTGGCGATATGCCCGTCGATCAGGTCGGTCAGGCCGGCCACGGCGAAAATGGCCATGGACACGTAAGCCGAGCCCGGAAACCCCCAATACAGCACGATCAGGAAAGCCGGGATCAATAGGACTCTGAGCATAGTCAGCTTGTTTGCCGTATTCATCTTTGCTCCAACCTCTGCTTTTATTTCTCTAGAACGCCGAACGGCTCGCCGTCCGATATGCCGGTGATCAAAACGCGGCAAAACGTACCCGGCTCAACGTCTTCGCCGTCAAAGCGGATATATCCGTCGATTTCCGGCGACTCGGCGAAGCTCCGGCCGTACCAGTGCTCTCCGTCAAAGCCCTCGACCAGAACGGTCGCGACGGAGCCGAGCCTGCTTTCGTTGAAAGCGTCCATTATGTCCGACTGCAGCGCCAGGACGGCGTCGGCGCGCGCGCGGGCCGTATCGGCGTCGGGACGCGCCATTTCGGCGGCGGGCGTCCCCTCCTCCGGCGAGTACGCGAAGACGCCGGCGCGCTCTATTTTAGCCTCTTTCAAAAATTGGCTCAGTTCCTCGAACTCCCGCTCTCCCTCGCCGGGCAGGCCCGTGATGAGGCTGGTGCGCAAAACGACGCCGGGCACCTGCGTACGCAGCCTTTCAAGGAGCGCGCGGATCTCGCCGCCCGTCCCCCGCCGGCGCATCCGTTTGAGAATGCCGTCGCTGATATGCTGGATGGGGATGTCCAGGTATTTGAGTATCTTTTCCTCGGCTGCGACGACGCCGAGGAGCCTGTCGTCTATTTCGTCCGGATATAGATAGTGCAGGCGGACCCAGCGCAGCCCGTCTATGCCGCACAGCCTCCGCAGCAGCTCCGGCAGCTTTTTCTCGCCGTACAGGTCCAGGCCGTAACGCGTCGTGTCCTGGGCGATCAGGATCAGTTCGCGCGCGCCGGACGCGACGAGCGCCTCCGCCTCCGCAAGAACGTCTTCCATCGCGCGGCTCCTGTAACGGCCGCGGATGTCCGGGATGACGCAATAGGCGCAGCGGTTGTCGCAGCCTTCGGCGAGCTTGAGGTACGCCCAGGCCGTCGGCGTCGTCACGAGCCGCCCGAGCTCCGGTTCGGGCGCGTTGATGTCGCCGAAGCGGGCGCAGCTCTCGCCGGCCAGCGCCGCATCGACGGCGCCGACGATCTCATGGAAGCTGCCGACGCCGACGACGGCGTCGATCTCCGGCATTTCCTTTTGCATCTCGTCCTTATAGCGTTCGGGCAGACAGCCGGCCACGATGATTTTTTTGATGTTCCCCGCGTTTTTGGCCTCAGCCAGCTCCAGGATCGTGTCGATGGCCTCGGTTTTTGCGCTTTCGATGAAGGCGCAGGTGTTGACGACGACCGCGTCGGCGCCGCCTAAATCTTCGGTTATCTCGTAGCCCGCCTGCCTGAGCAGGTAGAGCATCTGCTCGCTGTTGACAAGGTTTTTCGCGCAGCCGAGTGAAATGAGCCCGACCTTATTCATCCGTATCAAAATCCTCTGTGTTCATATAGCGTTCCGCGGCCGTCTGGATCTCGTTCCAGGAAAAGCCGCGTCGGTACAGCCCCGCTGTGACTCGGCCCAGCTCCGCCTTGTCCGGTTTTTTGCCCCTGAGCCTGGACTTCAGGGCGCGCCAGGCCGCCTCTTCCATATCCGGCGCCTGCGCCAGCGCGTCCTCCCAGAGCTCGCGGGCGATGCCGTGCCTGTACAGCTCGTCGCGGATGCGCATGAGACCGTAGCCGCCGGACGCGTAATGCCGGACGATTGCCGCGGCGTACTCCGCGTCGTTCACGGCGCCGATATGTACAAGCCAGTCGGTTACGTCCCGGGCCGTTTCCTCGCGCTCGCCTTTTTGCACGAGCCGTTCGGTGATCTCCCGCCGGGACATCTGCCGTTTTCCGAGGATCCTGAGTGCGCGGGCCTTCGCCGCGGCAAGCGAGACGTCCTTGCTGAGCGCTGCATATTCGGCCTCGCTGAGTACGCGGCCGG
>CAYMLM010000068.1:0-12652 GCA_964391385.1 uncultured Papillibacter sp. | reverse complement strand
GCCGGCCCGTCTGGAAGCCGCTCCACCTCCCGCCCGTCTTTTCGGACTGCGGCCGGGTCGGCGGCGACGTCGCCGAACGGATCTTCAGGCGCGGCGTGTGCCTGCCGAGCGACACGAAGATGACGGCCTCCCGGCAGCTGGAGGTCATCGACACCGTCAAGTCCCTTTTTGACCGGTGACGGCGCGCGGGAGATGAAGCGATGAAAAGATATCAATGCGTCAAGCACGCGCTCGACTTCCTCCTTGCGGCCGTCCTGCTGCTTCTGACCTTCTGGGTCATGGGGCTCATCGCCCTTGCGGTCAGGCTCGACGACCCCAAATCGCCCGTCATGTATAACGCCCCGCGCGTCGGCAAAGACCTCAGGGTTTTTATCATGTACAAATTCCGCACGATGAAGCCGGCCTTCGAGGGCGCCGGGCGCGTGACGGCCGGCACGCTCACGCGGCCGGGCCGCGTCCTGCGCAGGCTCAGCCTGGACGAGCTGCCGCAGCTTGTCAACATCCTGAAGGGCGACATGAGCTTCGTCGGTCCCCGCCCACTGACGGAGCGGTACGTCCCGTGGTACACGGCGGAGCAGAACCTGCGGCACTCGGTGCGGCCGGGCCTCACGGGCCTCGCGCAGATCAGCGGCCGCGTCAACCTCCGGTGGGACAAGCGCTTTGAATGCGACGTCCGCTACGTCGAAAGCCTCTCGTTCCGTCAGGACCTGCGCATCTTCCTCGCGACCGTGCGCAAGGCCCTCGGCGGAGACGACGCGCTGGCCGACGACGGCGATGCCGAGAGCTTCGACTACTTCGACGACTTCCAGCGCGACCGGCTCGCGCGCGGCCTCGTGTCGGCGTCCGACCTCATCGGGCGTCCCGACCTGCTTGCGAAAGGGACGAGCGATTGAACGTACTGATTTTAGCCAACGCCGACAGCGGACTGTACAGATTCCGGCAGGAGCTCCTGCGGGAGCTGATCGCGCGCGGCCACACGGTGACGGCCTCGCTGCCGGACGGGCCGTATGTCGGGCGCATCGAATCGCTCGGGTGCCGCGTCGTCGACACGCCGCTCGACCGGCGGGGCACGAACCCCGTCCGCGAGCTCGGCCTGCTTTTCAGGTACCGCAAAATCGTCCGCGACGCGCGCCCGGACGCCGTACTGACCTACACGGTCAAGCCCAACATCTACGGCGGCCTGGCCTGCCGTTTTATGAGGGTGCCGTACCTGGCCAACGTCACGGGCCTCGGCGCGTCCATCGAAAAGGGCGGGCTCCTGCGGAAAATTACGCTGTTTTTATACAGGGCGGCCCTGAAGAAGGCCTCCTGCGTTTTCTTTCAGAACAGTGAAAACCTCGACGTCCTGCGCCGCGCCAAAGTCATCGGCAGGCAGAAAACGCGCCTCATCCCCGGCAGCGGCGTCAACACGGACGATTACGCGCTGCTGGACTATCCGTCCGGGGACGCCGTCCGCTTTCTTTTTCTCGGGCGCGTCATGGCGGAGAAGGGGATCGGGGAGTTTCTGGACGCGGCCGAGTCTTTTCATTCGGAGACGGAGGGACCGACGGCGGAATTTCACATTGTGGGCGGCTGCGAGGAGCGCTGGGAGCGGCGGCTTATGGAGCTGCAGGCGCGCGGCGTGATCGTCTGGCACGGCCAGACGGAGGACGTGCGCGTTTTCCACGCGGCGTCCCACTGCACGATCCACCCGTCCTACTGGGAGGGCATGTCCAACGTCGTTCTGGAAAGCGCGTCGTGCGGGCGTCCCGTCATCACCACCGACATCCCCGGCTGCCGCGAGATCGTGAACGACGGCGTGACCGGCTTTCTCGTCGAAAAACAAAACAGCGCCGCGCTCATCGGCGCCGTCCGGCGCTTTCTGGCGCTTGACGGCGCGGTCAAGAGGCGGATGGGGCTGGCCGGCCGCGAAAAGGTCTGCCGGGAGTTCGACAGGCGGCTTGTGACGGGGGCGTACGTCGAGGAGCTGGACGAAGCCGCCGGGCCGAAGCGAAGGCGGGGTGATTAAATGGCGGAACCCGTCCGCGTTCTCCACGTTTTCGCGGGCCTCGACGGGGGCGGCGCGGAACAGATGGTGCTGAACGTTTACCGCAGGCTCGACCGGGACGTTCTCCAGTTCGATTTCGTCGTGCACGCGCGGAAAAAGGGCGTGTTCGAGGACGAAATCGCGGCTCTCGGCGGGCGGATCCACCGGGTCCCGCAGTTTGCGCCCGCGACCTTTTTCCGCTTTATCCGCGCCTGGCGCGCGCTGCTGCGCGAGCACCCGGAATACAGGATCATCCACGGCCACCTGCGCAGCACGGCGTCCGTCTATCTCGGCATCGCCCGCCGGCACGGGCGCGTCACGGTCGCGCACAGCCACAGCACGTCGTCGGGGAAGGGCCTTCGGGCCCTTGTCAAGGACCTCCTGCAGCTCCCGCTGCGGCATACGGCGGATTACCTCGTCGCCTGCTCGGACGACGCGGGCGTCTGGCTGTACGGGAAAAAAGCCTTGAGAAAAAGCAATTACTTCGTCCTGAAAAACGCGCTCGACGCGGCTGCCTTCCGGTTCGGCGAACAAAAACGCCGGGCGGCGCGGAGCGCGCTCGGGCTTGACGGCCGGTTCGTCGTCGGCCATATCGGTTCGTTCCTGCCGGTTAAAAACCACAGGTTTCTGATCGATATATTCCATGAGGTCTGTCAAAAAAACAGCGACGCCGTCCTGCTGCTCGTCGGGGACGGCGCGCTCCGCGAGGAAACGGAAGCGTATGTGCTGGAGCGCGGTCTATCCGGCCGCGTCGTCTTCACGGGCTTCCGGCGGGAGACGCCCGACCTGCTGTGCGCCATGGACGTCTTCGTGCTCCCCTCGAAGTGGGAGGGCCTGCCGCTCACCGCCGTCGAGGCGCAGGCGTCCGGCCTGCCGTGCCTCCTGTCCGACGTCATCTCGCGTGAGACGGCGATTTCGCCGCTCGTCTCGTTTTGCCCCCTGGACGCGGGCGCGCCCGTCTGGGCGGAAAAAATCCTGTCCTGCGCCGGCCGGCATGAACGCCCGGACATGACGGCTGCCGTCCGGGAAGCCGGCTACGACAGCGCCGACACGGCCGCCTTTCTTCAGTCGTTTTATTTCGGGGCTTTGGAAAAAGCACGCAAGCCATGAGATCGGGGGCCTTTATGGAAGAGAGTATCCGCCCGCACAGGCTGTTCGATTTTTTCAAATACTTAGCCCTGGCCCTAAGCCCGATCCTGAACATCTACATGGGCGTGGCGAACATCAACCTCGGCTTTCTCGTCCTGCTGCTGCTCATGCTCGTCGAGATCCTGCTCAACCGGGGCCGGTTCGAGATCAATCCCGAGATGTTCCTGATCTTCACCGTCATGATCGTGCTGAACATCGCGACGGGCCTCCTCCACATGCCGGACCTCGGCATCGAGGGGACGATGAACAACACCTACGCCGTGTTCGTCATGGCCGTCGTCAGCACATACTACGTGCGGCGCGGCGTCGTCGACCGGGAGCGCTTTTACAAATATCTGCGCGTCTTGGGGCTCGTCTGCTCGGCTTTCGTGTTTGTCCAGTCGCTGCTGTATCTGTTCGGCGTCGTCGTGTACGGCTTCATCCCGGGCCTCACGGTCGACCCGTCCGTCACGGCCGACCCGTCCGCGGCCTCGATCAGCTACGGGCGGCCGACGTCCTTTTTCTCCGAGCCGGCGCATTTCGCCATTTTCATCCTTCCGGTCTACGCGACGTCGCTCTTCCGGCGCCGGTTTTTCCTGAGCGCCATCTTCCTGGCCGCGCTCATCCTGTCCACCAGCTCGACCGGGATGATGGGGGCCATCGTCGTCACGGGCCTGTTTGTCGCCCGGGAACCGAAAATACCCCTTCTCATCAAGTGGGTTCTCGCGCTCGGCGGGCTCGTGCTGCTCATTCAGTTTCTGCCGGAGCTCAGCGAGAGCGGCATTTTCGAAAAATTCAAGTTTGTGAACCTGAAAACAAACATCCGCGTTTTCGGGATGCTCGAGTATTTCAGGTACTACGGCGCGAAGGAGCTGCTGCTGGGCGTCGGGCTCAACCGGCTGTCGGACTATATTGGGCTCGTCGCGTCGCGGCAGGTCGCCAACTACGCCAGCGCGCTGTTCTTCGCGTTTTTCAGCTTCGGGATCGTGGGCGGCTCGGTCTGGACCTGGTTTGTCTGGCGGCTGCACCGGCTGAGCCGGGAGAAGCTTCTGTTCGTCATTTTCCTCATCGTCTACGTGACCGACCAGATTCTCTTCAACAGGAATCTGTTCTACCTTCTGCTCATCCTGTACGTTTTTTCCGACAAGGACGGGGTGCCGGCGGCGCCGGAAAGCTTATGAGAACGAGAAAATCCCTCAAAAACATCGTTGTGACGATCACGCTCCTGGGCGTCTACACGATCATCGCCTTCTTCGAGCGGCAGTACTTCATCCAAAGGCTCTCGACGGACTATCTCGGCCTGCACGGCGTCTTCGAAAACATCCTCAGCATGCTCTCGCTGGCCGAGCTCGGCTTTTCGACGGCGCTGATGTTCGCCCTGTTCAAGCCGATTGCCGAGGGTGACGAGGAACGCATCCGCGTCCTGCTCAAATATTTCCGCCGGGTCTTCCGGATCATCGGCGCTGTCATATTCTCGGCGGGTCTTCTCGTGATCCCGTTCCTGCGCCCGCTCGTCTTCGCCAGGGTCGACCCGTCCGCCGTCGACGGCGGGAATCTCGTCGTCTATTACGTCTTGTACCTCGCGTCCGTGAGCATGACGTACCTGTTCTCCTACAAGAAGGTTCTGCTCAACGCCTGCCAGGACAAGTATGTGACATCCATCGTCACGTACTCCGTTTACAGCCTCATGCGCGTCGTCACGGTTTTGATCCTCCGGTTCACGGGCAGCTACGCGGTCTACCTGGCCGCGCTCATCGTCTTCAACCTCCTGGAGGGCGTTATCGCCAATCTCGTGTCCAACAGGCGGTACGCCTATATCCGGCGGAAGACGGACGGCGTCCTCACGCGCGAGGACAAAGCCTTCATCGGCAGAAACGTGCGGGCGCTCTTTTCCCACAGGATCGGCGGGGTCGTCATCAACGGGACGGACAACCTCGTCATCTCCTACTTCATCGGCCTCACGCAGGTCGGTATTTACGCCAATTACCTGATGGTCACAAACGCCCTCGTCATGTTCACGGGACAGGTGTTTGCCGGCATCCTCGCGAGCGTCGGGGATCTCGGCACGACGAACGACAAGAAGCGCTATTACGAGGTCTACCGCGTCGGCCTGTACGTCAACGCCCTGATGTTCATGACGCTCACGACCGTGCTGTGGTTTGTCCTGGGCGACTTCATCTCCGTCTGGTTTCACAGCGTCGAGGACGGCGGCCGGCTGCGCCTGGACAGCCTGACGCTCGCCCTCATCCTGGCCGTCTTCCTCGTCAACGGGATGCGGCGCATCACGCTGACGTTCCGGGAGGCGCAGGGGCTCTACTGGCACGACCGGTACAAGCCGATTTTCGAGGCGGCCATAAATCTTGCCGTCTCGATCGTGCTCGCGATCAAAATCGGCCTGCCCGGCGTCTTCGTCGGCACGCTCGCGAGCCTTCTGGCGACGAGCTTCTGGGTCGAGCCGTATGTGCTTTACAAGCACGGCTTCGGCGTGAGGCTGCGGGAATACTTCAAAAAATACGCGTTTTACCTGTTCGCCGGCGCGGCCGGCTTCGGCGTCATTTACCTCGTCGACAGCTGGCTCGGCTGGACCGTGACGGTCTGGACCTTCATCGCCGAGACCGTCCTGTACACGCTCGCCGCCGCCGCCGTATTTCTCCTGCTCACGTTCTGGACGGCGGAATTCAGACAACTCAAGGATATTCTCCGGGGCCTGCTCCGCCCGAAAACGGACGGGGGCGCGCCGGCGGATCAGCAAGGAAACACACCATGAAAGTAGCCTTCCGAATCGACGACGTCACGACACATATGGACTGGGACAAGTTCGACCGGCTCGCCGCCATCTTCGACCGGCACGGCGTCCGGCCTTTGCTCGGCGTCATACCGGATAACCGCGACCCGGCGCTTTTAAAGCTGCCGGACCGCGGGGACGGCTGGGCGCGCATCCGGGCGCTTCGCGACCGGGGCTGGGCGGTGGCCCAGCACGGCCTTCACCACGTGTATACGACGGCGTCGTCGGGGCTCCTGGGCATCAACGACAGGAGCGAGTTTGCCGGCGTCGGATACGAAACGCAGCTCGACATGCTCTGCGAGGGCCGGAAGCTCCTGGAGGAGCGCGGCCTTCGGACCGACATCTTCATGGCGCCCGCGCACACGTATGACCATAACACGCTCAAGGCGCTCCGGGCGCTCGGCTTCAGATACGTCACGGACGGCTACAGCCTGCGCCCCTACCGTCGCCGCGGGCTCAAATTCATCCCGTGCCAGACGGCCGCGCCGAGACGGATCCCCTTCGGGCTCCAGACCGTCTGCCTGCATCCGAACACGATGCGGGAGGAGACGTTCGAATCCATTGAGAGCTGGCTCACACAAAACGGCCGCCGCGTCTGCGCTTATTCCGACGCGCTTGAGACGCCGGGCCTTGGCTTTCTGAGCCTTGCCGCGGAAAAGCTCATCCTCGCGATGAGGAAGCTGAAGAATTCGGCGGTCCGCGCCGCGCCGAAAACGGGGCAGGCCCGGAACATCGCCGTGTTCACGTCGAATTATCAGGGCGGGGTCTTTCAGTTCGCGCTCTACCTGGCCGAGGTGCTCGCCCGGCAGGGCTGCAGCGTGCACGCCTTCATCCCCGAAAACGCGTCGAAGGACGTCCCGGCGTCCGTCACCGTCCACCGGTACCGCCGCTTTAAGAACGTCCGACCAAAAAACAAGGACGCCGCCGCGCTCGCCCGGCAGGTCGCCGACTGCTTTCCCGGCCGCGTCCTGTTCTGCGACGACGCCATCATCTCCGAACAGGTGATGCTCGCGCTGGGCAAGCGGATCGCGGTCACCCAGTTCGTGCACGACGTTTCGCCGCACCCCGCCTGGTTCAGCCTGTACGAGCGGGCCCGGACGGCCCTGGGCATCCTCTACAGGAGCGCGGCCCTCAAACGGGCCGGTCAGATCGTCCTCCTGTCGAAAAACAGCTTCGAGCGCTTCGGGGCGCAGTATCCGAAGCGGGCCGGCAAGGCCGCGTGGATGATGCTCGGCGCGCACCTGCCCGCGGCCGACCCGGTCATGCCGCCCGAGCTGCCGCGCGAAGGCCTTCCGGGCTACTACCTGTTTTTCGGCCGCATCGACAAGTACAAGGGCATCATCCACCTGCTCCGGGCCTACGGGACGCTCGACCCGGCGCGCCGTCCGCCGCTTGTCATCGCAGGCAGCGGCCAGCTGCAGGACGACGAGGAGAGGCTCATCGGACGAAGCGCCGGCGTTGTACTCTTAAACCGCTTTATCAGCAACGCCGAAATGCTCTGGCTCATCCAAAACGCCCTGACGGTCGTCCTTCCGTACACGGAGGCCTCCCAGAGCGGCGTGCTGCCGATCGCCTACCACTTCGGCGTGCCGGTCGTCACCTCGAACGTGCCGGGCCTGACCGAATTCGTCGAGGACGGCAAAACAGGTCTCGTCTGCTCCGGCGTCGCGGAGCTCGCCGGGGCCCTCATAAAAATGACCGACCCGGCCTCCCGCGACAGGCTCGGCCGGGGAGCCCTCCGGTTTTCGAAAGAAAAACTGGACTGGGACGCCAATGTGCGAAACACCCTGAAACTGACGGATACGCCCTGAAGGCGTCGGAGGAATGTTATGAAAGTCATCATACTGGCCGGGGGCAGCGGGACGCGACTGTGGCCGCTCAGCCGGGAACGCTACCCGAAGCAGTTCGTCAAGCTGCCCGGGGCAAAGCAGTCGCTTTTCCAGGAGTCGTTTCAGCGCGGCCTGCTCCTGGCCGGCCCGTCCGACATCTACGTCGTGACGAACCGGGAGTACAAGTTTCTCATCATGGGGCAGGTCGAGGAGCTCGGCTGCGAGTACGGCGAGGACCATATCCTCGTCGAGCCCGAGGCCAAAAACACATTGCCGGCCGTCTGCGCCGGCGTGTGGGAGATCGCGAAAACGGGCGGCGGTATTGCCGCCGTGTTTCCGTCGGACCAGCTGATCCGGGACGGCGGGGAGTTTGCCGGGCTTGTCCGGACGGCGGCGGCGCTCACGGACAGCCATATCGTCACGTTCGGCATCCGGCCGGACCGGCCGCACACGGGCTACGGCTACATCCTTCCCGGCGAGGCGCTGCCGGTCGGCTTCAAGGCGAAAGCCTTCCTGGAAAAGCCGACGCGGGAGCGGGCGCTCGGCCTGCTCGCGGACGGCTGCCTGTGGAACGCCGGCATCTTCCTGTTTGAAACGGGTCTTTTTATGGACGAGGTCAAAACGTACGCCCCCGAGACGTACAGCGCGTTCGAGACGTCCGAAAGTCTTCCGGAGGCGTTTTCGAAGCTCGGTACGAAGATCTCCGTCGACTACGCGATCCTGGAAAAAAGCGCCCGCGTCGCCGTCGTGCCGGCCGACGTGGGCTGGAACGATCTGGGCAGCTTCGACTCGTTCCGCGAGATCCTCGAAGCCGACCCGGACGGCAACATCCTGCCGGACGGCGCGATCGCCCTCGGCGCGTCGGACAACCTCATTTACGCCGACGGGGACAAGGCCATAGCCGCCGTCGGCGTCGACGGCCTCATCGTCGTCGACAACCGGGACGCGCTGCTCATCTGCAAAAAGGACGAATCCCAGAAGGTCCGGCAGGTCGTAGACGCGCTGAAAAAGAGGGGAGACCCCCGCACGGCGTATCACGTCCAGGACTACAGGCCCTGGGGCCACTACAAGGTGCTCGAGGAGGAAAGGGGCGCGTTCAAGATCAAGCACCTGACGATCCACCCGGGCAAAAAGGTCAGCTACCAGCTCCACTATCACCGGAGCGAGCACTGGATCGTGGCGCGCGGCATGGCGCGCGTGACGATCGACGGCGAGGACCGGCTGGTGGGCGCCGGCGAGAGCGTCTACCTGAAGCCCGGGCAGAAGCACCGCCTCGAAAATCCCGGCAAGACTCCGCTGGAGGTCATCGAGGTGCAGATGGGCGATTACCTCGAGGAAGACGATATCATCCGCTTTGAAGACGACTACGGCAGGAATCGGGAGTGATATCCCATGGATTATATGCAGAGATACGACGCGTGGCTGAAAAATCCCGGCGTCGGGGATGAGCTCAGAAAAGAGCTCAAAGCATTACAGGGCGACAGCGGCGCGATCCGCGCGCGGTTTGAGGACGGGCTCGAATTCGGCACAGGCGGCCTGCGCGCCCTCATCGGCGCGGGCACGGCGCGGCTGAACGCGCTCACCGTCGGCAAGGCCACGCAGGGTCTTGCCGACTGGCTCCGCGATGAAAAGCGGGACGCGCCCGCCGTCGCCGTGGCGTACGACTCGAGGCGCTGCTCGGCACAGTTTGCGCGCGCGGCGTCGCTCGTGCTCGCGGCCAACGGCATCAAAGCGTACCTGTTCGAGTCCCTGCGGCCGACGCCGGTGCTGTCGTTTGCCGTCCGGCGGCTCGGCTGCGCCGCCGGCGTCGTCATCACGGCCAGCCACAATCCGCCCGAGTACAACGGGTACAAGGTCTACGGGCCGGACGGCTGCCAGCTCACGCCCAAGGCGGCGGGACGGCTTGCCGACGCCATCGCCCGGGTCGACATCTTCGGCGGCGTCAAATCGGCGGACGGGGAGAAGGCGCGCGGGCAGGGCCTGCTCGTCACGATCGGCGAGGAGGTCGACCGGGCGTATCTCGACGCCGTGGCCGGCCTCGATCCGGGACGGTCCGCCGCCGGGCGGCGCGGTATCCGCATCGTCTACACGCCGCTGCACGGCGCGGGGCGCGCGCCGGTCACGGCGGCGCTTCAGGCGCTCGGTTACGACAACGTCTGGCTCGTGGACAGCCAGGCGGAGCCGGACGGCGGTTTCCCGACGGTCAAAACGCCCGACCCGGCCGACCGCGCCGTCTACGGCGAGGCCGTGAAGCTGGCCCGGGAGAAAAACGCCGACCTCATCCTGGCCACCGACCCCGACTGCGACCGGCTGGGCGCGGCGGTGAAAAACAAAGGCGGCGGGTACGACTTGCTCGGCGGCAGCGAGCTCGGCGCGCTCCTGACGCATTTTCTCCTGACGTCGAAAAAACAGGTGACGCGCCGGGACGCCCTCGTCAAAACGATCGTGACCTCGGAGCTCGGCGCGGCGGTCGCGGCGGACTTCGGCGCGACGGTTTTCAACACGCTCACGGGCTTCAAGTATATCGGCGAGCGGATCGGAGACTTCGAACGCGGCGGCGAGTATGATTTTCTCTTCGGCTACGAGGAGAGCTGCGGGTATCTGGCGGGCACGTTCGTCCGGGACAAGGACGCCGTGATTGCCGCGGCGCTCACGGCGGACATGGCCGCTTTTTATCAGGAACAGGGCCGGACGCTCCTCGACGCGCTCGACGCGCTCTGCCGGAAATACGGCTATTTCGCCGACCGGCTCGTGAGCTTCGCGCTCGACGGCGGGGTGCACAGCGACCGTGTCGGACGGACGATGGGCCGCTTCCGGGACGCCGGCGCGCTTGCCGATGCGTTCGGCGGTCTCGCGGCGGTCGAGGACTACGAGCGCCGGAGGCGGCTCGACGCCGGAACCGGCGCGGCCGAACCGCTCGCGCTGCCGTCCTCCGACGTCGTCAAGCTCGTTTTCAGGGACGGCGCGTGGCTGGCCGTCCGGCCGTCGGGCACCGAGCCGAAGCTGAAGCTGTACGCCTCCGCGCCCGGGCCGACGCGCGCCGGGGCCGAAAAACGGCTGGGCGCGCTTCTGGAGAGCGCGGCCCGCTTTATGGACGGCGCGTAAGACGCGCGGAAAGTGTTATCGAGGTGGCAGATGGTAAAAATCGGGTACAGAAAGCACGGGCTCAAGATCGACAGCGTCTGGTTCTGCGACGACGCGCGCGCCGTCCTGGCGGAAAGCGGCGCGGACATTGTGTTCTTTCACGGTATCGGCGGCCCCGCCCTTAAAAACAGCCTCAGCGTCCCCCAGAAAACGATGCTCACAGACCTGACCGAGCCGCTCGACCGGCTTTTCGGCAGCTTCACGAGCACCTGCCGGAGCAGGATCCGCAAGGCGGAGCGGGAGGGGCTGCGCTTCAGCGCCTTTCAGGCCGGGGAGCTGAAGGCCGACACGACGCTGCTGGCTTCCTTCAAAGAGGACTACGACGAATTTGTGAGGCTCAAGGGCATACCGTACGCCTACAACGAGTCGGCGGTGGAAGCGTACCTGGCCGGCGGCAGCCTGCTTTTGACAGACGCCTCGAAGGACGGCGTCAGCTATGCCCGGCATCTCATGCTCAGCGACGGGAAGCGGACGAGAGGGCTTTATTCCGTCGCCCGCTTCAGGACCGGGGGACTCGACGCGAGGGTCGCGGCCAACGTCAACCGGTTTCTCCACTGGAAGGACATCGAATACTTAAGCCGGCTCGGCTACGAGACGTACGACTGGGGCGGGATCCGGGACGAAAAGCAGCCCGACGGCGTGGATCAGTTCAAGCTGGAATTCCGGGGGCGCATCTTCGAATATCTCAATGTGTTCGCCGCCGGATCGGTCCTCGGGAAAGCCGGCCTCCTCCTGCTTAAGGCGTGCCGGGGCTGGCTGTACGAACGGCGGGACGACCGGCGCCGCCTGAATCATTGCATGGGTAACGACTGAACAGTAAATTATACAAGATGGTGATCGAATGCTTGACGTTGAATACAGAAAACACGGCCTGAAGCTCAACGCCGTGTGGTTTTGCGACAACGCCGCCGACGCTTTTAAAAAAAGCCGGGCGGACATCGTCTTTTTCCACGGGATATCCGACCCCGGCATAAAGCGCGGCATCGTGATCCCGCAGAAGACGGCGGTCACGCCGCTGGACCGCCCGCCGGACGTCATTTTCGGCGCGTTCGGGAGCACCTGCCGCAACATGATCCGCCAGGCCGAGAGCGAGGCGCTCGACGTTTCGGTCCATGAAGCGGCCGACCTCAAGGAAAATCCGGCGCTGCTCGCGTCCTTCCGGCGCGATTACGACGATTTCGTGCGGGTCAGGGGCATCCTGAACACGTATAACCCGACCGCCCTGGAAAAATACGTGGAAAAAGGGGGCGCCCTCCTGACGCAGGTGTCAAAGGACGGGCAGTGCTACGCCCGGCATATCCTTGTGTGCGACGGACTCGCCGCGCGCCTGCTGTACTCCGTGTCAAGGTTCAGGGACGAAACGCTCGACAGGAAGCTGGCCTCGAACGCCAACGCCTATCTCCACTGGAAGGAGATCGGGCTGCTCCGGGACCGCGGGTATCGGAGCTACGACTGGGGCGGCCTCACGGACGGGGCGGAACCGAACGGCGTGGATTTCTTCAAACTCAAATTCAAAGGAGAGACGCGCTTTTATTACAACGTCATCGCGGGGAGGAGCGCCCTCGGCCGGGCGGCCGTGTTCCTGCTCAGACTGTCGGGGAAAAAGCTGTACGGCGTGTAAACCCGCTTTTTGCGGCCGCACTGGCAAATTTTTGAGAAGAAATAAAATTTTATAAAAATTTTGGAAAAAGCCTTGACATTTTCCCGAATCGTGTTATAATAGCCCTACGCTGGGATACA
>CAYMLM010000067.1:0-12878 GCA_964391385.1 uncultured Papillibacter sp. | reverse complement strand
GCGATAATGAGCGGTGACTGGAGTTCAGACGTGTGCTCTTCCGATCTTTCTATGCGTGTCCCCCCGGGACATCGAACGCATCGTCACGCTGGGCACCTCCGGCACGACGGGCAGTCCGAAACGGGTTTTCTTTACGGGGGACGACCAGGAGCTCACGGTCGACTTCTTCCATCGCGGCATGACGACGTTTACGGACGGGGGCGACCGCGTCCTGATCTGCATGCCGGGCGGCACGCAAGGGAGCGTCGGCGATCTGCTGAAAAAGGGCCTGGACCGGCTCGGCTGCGAAAGCGTCGTCTACGGGCCCGTCAGGGACGAGGCGCACGCGCTTGACACGCTCGCCTCCGAAAGGATCACCTGTATCGTCGGGATTCCGTCGCAGATCGTCGCTCTGGCGCGCCTGAGCGAAACCGCAGCGCCGTCGTTATCGATTCAGAGCGTGCTGCTGAGCGCAGACTATGTTCCGGAAGCGTCGGCCGACATCATCGGCAGGGCGTGGGGCGCGGCGGTTTACGGCCACTACGGGATGACGGAAACGGGGCTCGGCGGCGGCGTGGAGTGCGGGGCCCGGGACGGGTATCACCTGCGGGAGGCCGACCTCCTGTTCGAGGTCGTGGACCCACTCAGCGGCGCGCCCGTGCCGGACGGCGAATACGGCGAGATCGTCTTTTCGACGCTGACGCGGCGCGGCATGCCGCTTATCCGGTACAGGACGGGCGACCGGGCGCGTTTCCTGCCCGATAGCTGCCCGTGCGGCGCGGTTCTTCGCCGCCTGGGCCGCGTTACGAACCGGCTCGCCGAGCCGCTCAGGCTCTCGGGCGGGTGCACGCTGTCCGTGACGCAGCTCGACGAGGCGCTTCTCAAGGAGCCCTCGGTCTGCAAGTATTCTGCGGAGCTCAAGACGGTGCGCGGCCGCGACTGCCTGCGCCTGACCGTCAAAACAACCCATGGAGCGCTCGATCCGGACAAGCTGGCGGAGCTGCTGAACAAGGAGCTTCCTCATGTGTTTTGTGACGGCCGTCTGCTTTTGGAGATAGACGAAGGCGACGACGGATTTTTTACATCCGGGACGCTCAAGCGCAGGATCTCGGATCTCAGAAACTACTGAATGAAAGCTGGGGATACTATGAATAGGATAGCTGAGGCGGCATTGGACGAGCTGCGGGCGGGCAAAAGCCTGGCGCTGGCCATCATCCTCAAAAGCAGCGGCTCCACGCCGAGAGAAGCGGGTTCAAGCATGCTGATCCGCGCCGACGGCTCCATTGTCGGGACGGTCGGCGGCGGCGTCATGGAAGCGCACATCCTGCGCGCCGCGCACCGCGTCATAAAAAACGGCGCTTCGGAGCTGACCGAGTACGTCCTTGAGGAGACGGGCGCGGCGGCCATCGGCGCAGTCTGCGGCGGGCGGGCGACGATCCTCGTCGATTTCTACGCGCCCGAGCCCCGGAGCATTGCCTATTTTGAACGGCTGCTCAAGGCGGCAGAGTCCGACGAGCGCTCCTATATCGCCGTGGCGCTCTCCCGCACCGGTCCGCTGGCGCCGCGCAACAGCTGCCTTGTTTCCGGCGGCGCGCTTTTCGGCGCGGAAGGCTTTGATGCCGACGCCGTTTCTTATCTCAGCCGGTCCGACTGCTTCAGCGCTTCCGTTATGAAGCTGGATACCTGCGACATTTACCTCTTCCCCGTCGGCACGGACGGCACCGTCTATATCTTCGGGGCGGGCCACTGCGGCGAAAAGCTGGCGCACATCGCGCACACGGTCGGATTCGTCACGGTGGTCATCGACGACCGGAGCGAGTTTGCCAATCGGGACCGCATCCCCGACGCCGACGAGCTCATCGTGCCGGAATCGATTGAAAGGCCGTTTGACACGACCCAATTCGGCGCCGACAGCTATATCGTCATTGTCACGCGCGGACACATGCACGACGAGGTCGTGCTCCGGCGGGCCCTTAAAACAAACGCCGGGTATATCGGTATGATCGGCAGCAAAAAGAAGCGCGAGACCATTTACAGCCACCTCCTGCGCGACGGATATACGCAGGACGACATCGACAGGGTCTTCTCGCCCATCGGCATCGCCATCGGTGCGGAGACGCCGGAGGAGATCGCCGTGAGCATCACCGCCGAGCTCATCAAAGTCCGCGCCGAAAAGAGGAGCTGAGCGGCCGCCGCGGCGTCTTTTCACGCGGGAGCGGATGTGGTATAATCCTGAGGGACTTCCGAATAAAGAGGTATAAACATGAGTACGTGCGAAAGTTTTGACGTCGCCGTCATCGGCTGCGGGATCGCCGGGATATACGCGGCCTATGAGCTTGTTAAGTTAAACCCCGGCCTTCGGGTGGCCGTACTGGAACAAGGCGAGGATATTGAGCACAGAAGCTGCCCGATCGTCGCGCACAAAACGGCGGAATGCCTGTCGTGCGCAACCTGTGCGATCATGCGCGGCTTCGGCGGCGCGGGAGCCTATTCCGACGGCAAATACAACTTCACGACCGAATTCGGCGGCTGGCTCAAGGACTACCGCCCGGAGGCGGAGATCATGGCGCTCATCCACTACGTCGACTCCGTCAACGTCCGTTTCGGCGCGACGGAGGTCGTCTACTCCACCGACAGCGAAAAAGCGCTGAAGCTCGAAAAAAAGGCCCTGGAAAACGACCTGCATCTCCTGGCCGCCAAGGTCAAACATCTCGGCACGGAAAACAACCTCCAGATACTCAAAAACATGCACGAGTATATGGCGGACAAGGTGACGCTGCGCTTTGGCACGGCCGTTCAGAATATCGAAGCCCTGCCGGACGGCTACCGGCTGGAGATAAGCGGCGGGGACGTGGCGTGCCGCTACCTCATCGCGGCCCCGGGCCGGTCCGGCGCGGAGTGGTTTTCGGACCAGTGCAGAAAGCTGGGCCTCGATATCCTCAACAATCAGGTCGACATCGGCGTGCGCGTCGAGCTGCCGGCCAAGGTCTTCGAGCATATAACGGACGCCGTCTACGAGTCGAAGCTCCTGTACAGGACGAAGCAGTACGGCGATACGGTGCGCACGTTCTGCATGAACCCGTACGGCCACGTCGTGACGGAAAACGTCGACGGGCTCATGACCGTCAACGGCCACAGCTACAGCGACCCCGCGCTCCGCAGCGACAACACGAATTTCGCGCTGCTCGTCTCCAACCGGTTCACGGAGCCGTTCAAGGAGCCGTACAGATACGGCAAGCACATCGCGTCGCTGTCAAACATGCTCAGCGGCGGTGTTCTGATCCAGCGCTTCGGCGACCTTTTAAAGGGCACGCGCACCAACGAGCACCGGCTGTCCAAGAGCTTCGTCAAGCCGACGCTCCAGGCCACGCCCGGCGACCTGAGCCTCGTTTTGCCCAAGCGCCACATGGACAACATCATCGAGATGCTCTTCGCGCTCGACAAGATCGCGCCGGGCACGGCCAATTACGACACGCTCCTGTACGGCGTCGAGGTCAAATTCTACTCGTCGCGCCCGCAGCTGACGTCGTCGCTCGAGACGAACCTGCCGAATTTCTACGCCATCGGCGACGGCGCGGGCATCACGCGCGGGCTCGCGCAGGCGGCGGCCAGCGGCGTCATCGCCGCGCGGGCCGTCCACGATAAGATGGAAGCGAGAGACTAGATGCTTTATACCGTCCGCCTCCGGCGGGCGGTATTTTTTATTATGGTTGGCTTTGAAGCACAAGAGGCCGGTAAGGCTGCGACTGCAAAAAAAGGAGCTGCAATGGATGCTGCTCCTTTTTTTCTAACGGCTTCTATTATCAAAGATACTCAAGCGTCAATCGGCTTCTTCGTACGCGGTCAGGCCGTTTTCACGTATCATGCCGGGTAGGATAAAGCTGTCCACCTCGGCCAGCAGCGCGTCATATTCCGCGGCATACTCCGGGGACGGGGACGCGTCTCCTGGAAGCTCGCACGAATACACATAGCGCATGTCCGTCGCGAAATGAACGGCCTCGACGCCCGCCTCCCCGCACGCCGCCCTGTAGTCCTCAAGCTCCGCGAGCGAATGGCGCACGATGCGGAAGAGCAGGCCGCCGCGGGCATAATGCGCGTCCAGAACGACGTCCGCGTCAAGGCGGCCTCCCGCCGGCAGCACCAGCCCGGCATAATCCGTGGGCAGCGGGACGACAACGCCCAGATTCTGATAGCTGAGGCTTTGCGCGCTGCTTAAATCGACCGAGGACGCCTCAAGCGGGACGAGCTCAAATATATGCATGAAGGTGGCAAGCCAGACCTCGCCGTCCATATGAAAAAGCCTGTAAATCTGATTCGACCCGCCGCCTTCATAGAGCGTGAACTGCGTGCGCTCGCTGTATTTCGAGATATCCGGGACGGCAAAAATTCCTCCTCCGAGGCCCTCGGTCGCAGAGCCTTGGAACAGGTCGGCAAAGGACGCCTCGTCCACGTCTGTCTGTTCGTAGACGACGGGCGTGACGGTCATATGACCTTCCTTGCTGTAGGTCATGAAAAAATCCTCGGTAAATATATAAGTCGGCATATTTTCTTTGAAAGGTATGAAGGAACTGGCCGGACTGGCGTAAATACTTTGCTCGAAAGCGTAGATTCCGTAAGGCTGCGCCGGATCCGGCACCGCCGCCGCTGCGTCCCGGGACGAATCCGGGGATGCTTCCGGCGTTCCAATTGCCGACGCGCCCGGCGAGGGTTCGTGCATGCTCTGCGCACCTTCCCCGCTCCCCTTCGGGTTGGCCGCGCACGACACGATGACGGCCGCGCACAGCACGGCCGACAAGACGGTGAGCCACACGCGCGGCTTTCTAAACCGAAGAATATTCTGAATGCGTCCCTTGACGACAGACTCGCCGAAGGCCAGGGGGCTCGCGTCCGGAAAGCGCCTTCCGGCGGCCAGCGACAGCAGCGAAGCGCTGTAATCGCGCTTAATATCGTCGCCCGACGCGGACAGAACCCTCTCGTCGCAGCTCATTTCCATGTCCTTCGTCATCAGTGTAAACGCCAGCCACACGAGCGGATTGAACCAGTGCAGGCTCAAGATGAGAAAGGCCGCCAGCTTCATAATGGGATCCTTTCTTTCGATGTGGCAGGCCTCGTGGCGCAGGATATAGCTTTTCTCCCGCTCGGTCAGCCCGAAGGGGATGTAGATGTTCGGGCGTAAAAATCCCAGTACAAACGGCGAGCGGATGCCGTCGGCCTCGAAAACGCCGTCCGTAAGCTTTACGGCGGTCGCCACGCGCTTTCTCAGCCTCAGATAGGACAGCAGGCTGTAGACGAGCAGCGCCGCAAGCCCGGCCAGCCATACGACCATACCGGCCGTGATCCAGGCCTCGATGGGATTGACGCCGGACGCGCCCGAAAAGTCGGGCAAATGCTCGCTGATGACCGCGTTGGCCGCCGGGATACCCACCGTGATCCCGGGAGCCGCCGGCTGCCCGATGTCGGTCGGGATATAGCGCAGGACGGTTTCGCCCCCGCTCTGCGCCTTTGTCATATTGAACAAGCCCGTATTGAATACGCTCACCACGGACGCGAAGGATATGGGGCACACGAGCCGGAAGGCGGCCGCGCTCCAAAGCAGATAAGAGTACTTTTTAGGCGCTTTTCTCAATAACAGGCGCACAAGGAGCACGGCCGCGATCACATAGCAGGACGTGACGCTCATATTCAAAACGCCAAAAAACAACCCGCGCATGTCAGAGCTCCCCGTCCCGGTGCGCATCGATGAGCCGCTTGAGCTCCTCGGCTTCCCGCTCGGTAATCGTCTTCCCGCCTAAAAACGTCGTCAGGAATTTTGGCAGCGAGCCGTCAAATGTCCGATCCAGGAAGTAGGCGCTCTCCCTGGCCTGCACCTTCTCTTTCGGGATCAGCGACGTCACAACGGTCTCCTCGTTGCTGACAAACCCCTTTTCGCCCATCTTCCTGAGAACCGTGTACGTCGTCGATTTCTTCCATCCCAGCTTTTCCGAGCAGAGCGTCACAAGCCGGCCCGACGCGACCGGCTCGTTTTCCCAGACAACCGTCATAAACCGGTAATCGCTTTCACAGAGCATGATGTTTTCCATATTCGCCTCCCGCCGGTCTATAAATATAGACCATGCGTTCAGTTTACAACTATAAACCTGATTTGTCAACTGTTTCTTTTTTTTGCACAGCCACTCCGGAAAGCCCGAATGGTACGACGAAAAAAGTGTTATGACCTTGCGCTGCGCTGGCCCGTCACCCCCGCGTCAGAGCGGCAAGCGCCGCGCCCTTCAACGTCGCGTCCTCAACGGTAAAAACCCGAAAATACCGTCCCCGCGCGCCGGCCAAGGTGCTCAGACGGCTCTCAAAGCGGTCCCGGAACGTATGCAGCCTGTTGATCGTCGAGCCTTCCGCGATGATCCGCGCGGGCCTGGACGCCTTGAAGCCCGCGCCTGTTTTATCCATGACGGCCGAGACGGCCAAAGCCGTCAGCACGGCCGCCCGCTCAAAGAGCCTGTCGATCACGGCAGTTGCGACGGAGCGGCCGCTCTCGTCCCCGCGCAGCGCGTCCAGTCGGCTTTCGCCATGGCGTCCGGCGAGAAACGCGCCGGCTTCCGGCGTCGTGAGCTCAGACAACGCATCAACGTATGTCGACGACGGACCGGAAAGCAGTCCCTCTTCCGCGGCTTTTTTAAGCGTGAAAAGGATCAGCCGGCCGAGATAGCGGCCGCTTGTCATTTTCTCCAGCCGATGGCTCCCGGGCTCGGATGTCCCGGCGTCAAAAGCGGCATCCATGACGCCGAACGGCATGGCGCTGAAATTGCCCGTTTCGGTATTCACAATCATATGGTCGGCCTTAAAAGCCGGGCCGGCTTTTTTGATTTCGGCGCTTTGTTCGATGTAGCTCAGATTCAGGCCGGTCCCAAGGACGAATCCGATCAATCCGCCGAACGCATAGTCCCGCGGCTGCGCCGCGCCGCTCATCAGAACGGCCGCGCTGTCGTTTACGAGCGCATACGTTTTTTTCTCCCGGACCCCGAGCTCCGTGAGCTTGTCCGACAGCTCGCGCGCGATCAGCGCGCCTTCCGCGCCTGTGACCCTGATTTCCTTGCTGAAGGAGATCAGGCGGCCGTCCAGGTCCGGCCGGAGCTCGGCGGCGTGCGAGAAGCAGATGCCGATCCGGTCGGCCTGGCCGGCAAACGGCAGAATCCGCTTTGCGAGCTCCGTAAAAAACGCGTCCTTTGACAGCTCCTCCGACAGCCCAGGTACGAGCGATATCTCCGGCCCCTTAAGCTCGGCCCGTCCGTTTACAAGCCTCACGAAGGCAATTTTCAGGTTTGTCCCGCCGATATCGACGGCGACGGCCTGTCCCTCCCGCACCCGGGCGTCCGGGGAGAGAAACGACGGCAGCATGAGCAGGGATGAGCTTTCCCCCCTCAGTCCCGCTCTCATCTCCGCGATATATGCCGCCGTAAACGCGCTCGGATCGACACAGTCCGGGTGCAGGCCGTATGTGCGCAGAAATTCATCTACGTTTGACACAGCGTTCAAATACGCGCCTCCTCTCCGTGACATGCTGAATACCTGTTCGTGATTTACTGAATACCGGTTTGACCGGTATTCCCGTTTTCTTTATATATTAAACGCGGCTTTTTAAGTAGCCTTTTCCAATTATCACCTCATATTTCGGAACTATCTACAATTTATCTAGTTTCAATTTGAATATTTTGCTCATCGTTATTAGATAATGAGGTTGACGTGTAAACAGGCGCGTATTAAAATCAGTTCAAAGACTTACAGGGAAGGGAGAAGCGCGGATGCTGGATGTCTGTCTGCCCGGCACGGGCGGGATGATGCCGCTGCCGGAGCGGTGGCTGAGCTGCTGCTGGATCGAATATCAGGGCAAGGCGCTTCTCATCGACTGCGGCGAGGGCACGCAGATCGCGCTCCGGGAAGCCGGGTGCAAGCTCAGCCGCCTTGAGCTCCTTCTGATCACGCATTTTCACGCCGACCATATCGCGGGGCTGCCCGGTCTGCTGCTGACACTCGGCAACAACGACAGGCGCTCGCCGCTGACCATTGTCGGCCCGGCCGGACTGAAGGACGTCGTCTCCGCGCTCACCGTCATCGCCCCGCTCCCATACCGCCTGCAGCTGCTTGAAATGAAAGATAATACGGCGGGATACCTTGAGGACGACGAGCTGGTGATCTCTTATCTGCCGCTGTCGCACCGCATTACATGTCTGGGCTACCGCGTCTCATTGAAACGGAAACCTGTGTTTAACCCCGAAAAAGCCGGCCTGCTGGGCATCCCCAAAAAACTCTACAAGCTTCTGCACGCGGGTCAGGCGGTCAAGCTCGACGACGGCCGCCGGATCAAGCCGGAAATGGTCCTGGACGGCGAGCGCGATCCGATATCCGTCTGTTTTATAACGGATTCCGTCCCGACCGGCGAGATGGCGGATTTCGCGCGCGGCGCCGACCTTCTGATCTGCGAGGGCATGTACGGCGACGACGATATGCGCGACAAAACGCGGGAGAAGGGTCACATGATTTTCAGCGACAGCGCGCATCTTGCAAAAGAGGCCGGCGTAGGGAAGCTCTGGCTGACGCATTACAGCCCCGCGATGAAGCAGCCGGAGGCGTATCTGGAATCCGTGCGGTCGGTATTTCCCGGCTGTGAACTCGGATACGACGGTATGAAAACAACGCTCTGATTCGGAGCTTCTGTAAATGACTGAAACGCGAGGATAAGTATGAGTAAAAAAATAAGGATCATCACTTTTTCGGCAGTCTCGGCCGCCATCATCTTTATCGGCACCTGGGTTTTCAAGATCCCGATACCCGGAACGTCGGGCTATATTAATTTGGGCGACTCGATGATTTATATCTCCGCGTTTCTGCTTGGCCCCGTTGCGGCCGCCGCAGCCGCAATCGGCAGCGCGCTGGCGGACCTGGCGGGCGGTTACGCTGTCTATATCCCGGCAACGTTAATAATAAAGGGCCTTATGGGGCTTATTTTCGCTCTGCTCAGCAGAAAAAGGGCCTTTGCACCGTATGCCGTCGCCTGCGTCACGGGCGGCGCGGTCATGACCGCCGGCTACGCGGTTTTTGAAATCTTCGTATTCGGATTCGCGTATGCGCTGACCTCCGTGCCCTATAATCTCGCGCAATGGGGCGGCAACGTTGTCATCGCCATACTCCTGTACCCATTGGCCGTCAGGGTGCAAAAGGCCGCTCACTTTGATTGACTGTACCAATCATTTCGCAGGATTCGGGTGTCGGCTTTCAATTTGCGCCAAATCTGGCGGAAGTCCATGGCGCATTTTAAACGAAAATGAAATTATCTATTGACCGGAATTCAAATCGGTGCTATAGTTAAAAAAAATAACGTTCCGCAAAGACGCAGCAGGCAAAGACGCCGAATCTGGATGATTCCGCGTCTTTTTTATTATATATCCATCAATTTTTCATTTAGAGGGGTTATTATGGAATCAGCAGTCATTATGGATACCATTTGGGTACTGGTGGCAGGGTCGCTCGTTTTTTTCATGAACCTGGGTTTTGCCTGTGTTGAAAGCGGCTTCGCGCGCCAGAAAAACACCGTCAATATCCTGTCAAAAAACTTCATTGTCTTCGCGGTATCGTCTCTCGGTTTCCTGCTTCTGGGATGGGGTCTGATGTTCGGAGACGGCAACGGTTTTGTCGGTACGCAGGGTTTGTTTTTCGTCTCCGGCGCCGACACCTCGCCGGCTGTCGGCGAAGCGTACCAGGGTGTTTACTCCGCGATCAGCTGGACCGGCATACCGCTCTGGGCCAAGTTCTTCTTCCAGCTGGTGTTCTGCGGGACGGCCGCCACGATCGTCTCCGGCGCCGTCGCGGAGCGCGTCAAATACATATCCTTTATCGTCTTTTCATTCATCCTGACGCTGCTGATCTATCCGATCGTCGGCCACTGGATCTGGGGCGGCGGTTTCCTCGCCGCAAAAGGCATGCTGGACTTTGCCGGCGGCACGGTCGTCCACTCGGTCGGCGGCTGGGCAGCGTTGGCCGGCGTTATCATCCTGGGTCCGAGGATCGGAAAATACACAAAGAACGGCAAGATCAATCCAATCGCGGGACACAATCTGAGCCTGGCCACCATCGGCGCTTTCGTCCTCTGGCTCGGCTGGTTCGGTTTTAACCCCGGCTCGACGATGGCGGCAGAACCGCTTTCCGTCTCGCACATTTTCATCACGACGAACACCGCCGGCATCATGGGCATCCTGACGGCTACGGCGACAGCCTGGATCGTCATCGGAAAGCCGGACCTGGGCATGTCGATCAACGGTCTTTTGGCAGGCCTTGTGGCTATCACGCCGTGCTGCGCTTACGTCAGCGTGCCGAGCGCCCTGCTCATCGGCGCGATTGCCGGCATCATTGTCGTCTTGTCCGTCTTGTTCTTTGACCGCAGGAAGATCGACGATCCCGTCGGCGCTCTGTCCGTTCATCTCGTCAACGGCGTTTTCGGCACGCTGTGCGTCGGATTGTTCGCGCAGGACGGCATTGGTAATGTGAGCAGCCCCAACGGTCTGTTCTTCGGCGGAGGCGCGGCCCTGCTGGGCAGTCAGGCCCTGGGCGTCGTAACCGTGGGCGGCTTCGTATTCGGCGCGTCTCTTCTCGTATGGCTGGCAATCAAAGCGACGATCGGCCTGAGAGTCGGCGCAAAAGAGGAGATCGAGGGCCTTGACATCGGCGAACACGGCAATCAGGCTTACCCGGACTTTGTGACGGTCGATTACACAAGCGCGCCGGAGTACGCCGAGTACAGCGATATCATCGCCGAAATTCCCGCCGCCGAGGTCACGGGCACGGTGCCGGTCGAACAGGCTGTGCCGATACAGACCATACAGGCCTCAGGCGTAAAGCTCACAAAGGTTGAACTCATTATCAAGCAGAATAAGTTCGAGGAACTCAAAAATGCAATGGATAAAATCGGCATTACGGGTATGACCGTCACAAACGTCCTCGGTTACGGCGTCCAGGGCGGTATCACGGGATTTTACCGCGGCGTTGAGTTCGAGACGCATCTGCTTCCGAAAGTCAAGGTCGAAATTGTCGTGAGCAAAGTCCCGGTGCGGACCGTCATCGAAACGGCAAAGAAGGTCCTGTACACCGGCCACATAGGCGACGGCAAAATCTTCGTATACAACGTTGAAAACGTCATTAAGATCCGCACTGGCGAGGAGGGCTACGACGCTTTGCAGGATGTGGAGTAATCCCGGCAAAATACCGCCGCTTAAACTAAGCAAACTGAGGGACCCCGCCGGTCAGGCGGGGTCCCTTCTGTAGAACGCATGGATTGAGGTTATACTATTCATCGCAGTAGTTGGAACTTAAGGCGGTAGAGTATGGAACAGCTCATTCTTGTGACATGGAAATCCTTATTGATTTTTGTCATTCTGGTCGGCCTGGCCAGGTTTATCGGCAGAAAGCTGCTGGCCCAGATGTCGTACTTTGATTTCACCGTCACTATAACCATCGGCACCATTGCCGGCTCCTATGTCGTTCAGATGGTCGAGGGCATGTGGGTTTTGATCTCCCCGGTTCTTCTGGCCGTCCTGACGATCGGGTTTGACATGCTTCATATGAAAAGTATAAGATTAAGAAAACTGACGGAAGGCGAACCTGTCATTCTGATTCAAAACGGGAATATCCTCAATAAGAATATGAAGAATCTGAAGTATCATATCGGCAATCTGGAGGCGCAGCTCCGGGACAAAGGTGTTTTTGATTTTAACGAGGTCGAATATGCGATTTTGGAGCCGCACGGACAACTGAGCGTTCTTAAAAAAGCACAGCATCAGCCTTTGACACCAACCGTTATGAATATCTCTGTGCCAAACATGGGGCTGTCGACTGAAATCATTAAAGACGGGCTTGTGCTTGAGCAGAATCTGCAGCAGCTGAATCTGCCGCATCAGTGGCTCGCGGATGAACTGGTGAAGCGGAATATTAATGAAGGCGATGTATTTTACGCAGCCGTCAACACGAACAAGGAGCTGTATATCAGCCTCAAGGACAGCTGTATCACAAGGCCGCAAAAGGTCGAGGACTTTTAGAACGTTGCGGGTAAAATGAAAAGGCAACCCTCGAAGGGGTTGCCTCTTCTTGTGTTGGCGTTTACCTATCTTCCCGGGCCGTCTCCAGCCAAGTATTTTCGGCACAAGTGAGCTTAACTGCCGTGTTCGGAATGGGAACGGGTGGACCCTCACCGTCATGAACACCAACTATGTAATCGGGATGAGACCTGAATCTCTTTTATCCGAATACGTTTGATTTGACGTCGAATTGCGCTGTTAGGTTGCTCCCATTGGGGTGCAGCACCCCAATGGGGCAAATACACCTTCAGGGACTCGAACCCTGGACACCCTGATTAAGAGTCAGGTGCTCTACCAACTGAGCTAAAGGTGCATATCGCAATTGGTTATCAGCACCATGTTTTTGCTGGGCGAAGAATTGCCTGCAATTCTTCATGCGTCTCGCTCCGCGAGACGCTGCACCCTCAAAACCGAACAATGACGGATTGTGACGTTCCTCAAGGCTTGTTTGCCTGCATTTCCAGGTCAAGCCCTCGGGTGATTAGTATCGGTCAGCTGAACACGTTACCGTGCGTACACCTCCGACCTATCGACGATGTAGTCTACATCGACCCTTACTCCATATAGGATGGGAGAACTTATCTCAGGGGGAGTTTCACGCTTAGATGCTTTCAGCGTTTATCTCGTCCATACTTAGCTACCCAGCTATGCCGTTGGCACGACAACTGGTGCACCAGAGGTATGTCCATCCCGGTCCTCTCGTACTAAGGACAGCTCCCTTCAATTCTCCTACGCCCGCAACAGATAGGGACCGAACTGTCTCACGACGTTCTGAACCCA
>CAYMLM010000066.1:0-12905 GCA_964391385.1 uncultured Papillibacter sp. | reverse complement strand
CTACACCCTATCCTACACTCTTTCCCTACACGACGCTCTTCCGATCTGTGCGCTTTTCTCGTTTTCACGATGCTCGTCGTCATCCTGCGCAAGCGCGTCACCGGAAAAAGCTCGCTGGGCTTTTTGTACCTGTCGGCGTTCATGGCGCTCTCGGCCGTCTGGATTTTATCCGACTGCGACATCCTGCTGCTTCTGACGCGCAGCGTGGCCTCCATCTACTACTGCGCGGGCCTGTCCTTCATGCTGCTGAGCGCGCCGCTGCTGCTCTACGTGCGCCGTCTGCTCGGCCGCGGGGGCGCGGCCCTGTCCGCGATGGCCTTCCTCGTCCTGCTCAACTTCGCGGTGAACGCCGTTTTGATCGTGGCCGGGGTCGTCAGCGCGACCCGGATCCTCCTCGTGACGCAAATCCTGCACATAGCCTCCGGCGTGCTGATCGTCGTCCTGTGCGCGCGGGAGTATAACCGGACCAAAAACCGTCAGACCGTCGAGGTTTTCATCGGCATCGGGCTTCTCGTCCTCCTGAGCCTGCTGGCCTTCGCGCGGTATTACCTCACCGGCAACCCCGACAGCACGCGCCTTTTCGTCACGGGCCTCACGGCCTTTATCCTGACGCTCTGCGCCGGCGCGGTGCGGCTCGGCGCGGCCGAGGCCTTCAGATCCAGGAGCTTTGAAAACCTGACGGCGCTCATCCCGAGCGGCATCTGCAAATTTGACAATTTCGAGACCGCCGGCATCCTCTATGCCAACGAGTTTTTCTATCGGATGTTCGGCTATACCGAGCGCCAGGCCAAAGAAGCGGGCTTCACGTCGGCCTGGTTCACGATCCTGCCGGAGGACCTCGGTCCGATGAAGGAAAAGATCAAGAAGTATTTCATCCTCAGCCTCGACCGGTTCGAGACCGAGGCGCGCCACATGACGCGCGGCGGCGACGTGATATGGGTGCTCTCCCGCTACCGGCTCGACCCGAAAAGGCGCGGGGAGATCACCGCCGTCATGATCGAGATCACGGACCGCAAGCGCGTCGAGGAGCAGCTGCGCGTGCGCGAGGAGGAGTACCGCAGCGCCACGCGCCACAGCAACCAGATGAGCCTGCGGTTCGACGTCGCGACGAAAACGTGCTACCGCCAGCCCGGCGCCATGCCCGATTTCGACCTGCCCCAGACGATCGAGAATTTCCCGGACGTGCTCATGCGCTCGGACCTCGTCGCGCACGACAGCATCCCGGCCATCCGCACGCTGTTCGACTCGATCTACAAGGGCGAGCCGGAGGGCAGCATCATCGTGAGCATGCGGGACCGGGAAAGCCAGGAGTACAGGTGGTATCATTTCGACTTCACGTCGATCTTCAACCACGGCAAGCCCGTCCAGGCGATCATCTCCTATTACGACATCACGGTCCAGCGCCAGAAGGAGCTGGCGTTCCAGCGCTGGCAGCAGAGCTATAACTCGATCCCGAAAACCGCCACGAACTACTACGAGTACAACCTGACCGACGACGTCTTCGAGCGCGAGGAGGGCGCGATGCTCCCGCCCGTGCCGGAGGACGTCCCGCGCAGGCTCGCGGACATGGCGGAATACATCGCCAACCACCACATCTACCCCGACGACATCAACATCTGGCTGGAATTCATGTCGCGCGACCGGCTTCTGGACCGGTACGCAAGCAACCACAACACCGAAAAGACGGATTTCCGCCGCCTCCACGGGCAGGACCCCCTGTGGACCACGGTGAGCGTCCAGCTCATACCGGACCCGTACTCGTCGGACGTCAAGGCCTATTTCCTGCTCGAGGACATCGACGACCAGAAGCAGGCGGAGCTGCACCTGCAGGAGCGCTCCATGCGCGACTCCCTGACGGGGCTTTTAAACCGCGGCTCCTTCATCGAGCAGTTCAACGACATCCTGCGCAAGAGCGACCCGGAGACGCAGCACGCGCTCATCATGCTCGATATCGACAACTTCAAGAGCATCAACGACACGCTCGGGCATAGCGCCGGCGACGCGCTGCTTGTGAGCATCGCCAACAAGCTCAAGTACGCCCTGCGCACCGACGACCTGTGCGGCCGTCTCGGCGGCGACGAGTTCGTCATCTGCCTCAAGCACATGAATCTGGGCAAGCCGCTCGAATCGCGCGTCAACGATCTGTGCAGCCTCATCTGCGACGAGCAGATCTGGGGCGTGCCCGTGTCGGCCAGCTTCGGCATCGCCGGCTTCCCCTACGACGGCCTGACGTTCGACGAGCTGTACAAAAAGGCCGACGTCGCGCTGTACACGGCCAAGGCGCAGGGCCGCGGCTGCTTCGCGCTGTACGACCCGCAGCTGAGCTTCGACGACATCCAGCACGACAAAAAAACCGGCTCATAACGAACCGGCATTTTCCGCATATGTTCCGCCTGCAAACAATAAGATACCCTCGTGTGGTTTTCCGCGCGAGGTTTTTTTGTCGCATCTCCCGCCCTGTTCCCGCTGGAGGCGCTCCGCCCTGAGCACTTGGGTATGGCCGCGATTTTTGGGAGGCGGCGCGCAGCGCCGGAGGGATTCCTGGCCTCCGCCCGGTTTTTTCCCGAATCGCTGAACCTTTGCCAAACAAGCAGTATATTTCACGCATACCCCTCATACATATTATCGTAAAGACACAACCTGTATGGCGTCAAAACCGGCGCGGGCCAGGCCCGCCGCCTCAAGGAGGAGTATTTGTGAACGAGCACAGCATTTACGAGGATATCGCTCTGCGTACCGACGGAGATATATACCTGGGCGTCGTGGGACCCGTCCGGACGGGCAAATCCACCTTCATTAAACGCTTCATGGAGACGCTTGTCATCCCGAATATCGAAAACGTCTATATGCGCGAGCGCGCCCGCGACGAGCTGCCGCAGAGCGGTTCCGGCCGAACGATCATGACGGCCGAGCCGAAGTTTGTGCCCGAGGACGCCGTAGATATCACGATGGACGGCGGCGCGATGTTTTCCGTGCGTCTGATAGATTGTGTCGGTTACATGGTTCCCGGGGCCATCGGCCAGTTTGAGGGCGATTCCGAACGCATGGTGACGACGCCCTGGTACGATTACGACATACCGCTCACGCAGGCCGCCGAGCTCGGCACGCGCAAGGTCATCGCCGAGCACTCGACGATCGGCCTCGTAATCACGACGGACGGTTCGATCACCGACATCGAGCGCCCGAACTACGTCGAGGCGGAGTCGCGCGTCATCCGGGAGCTCAAGGAGATCGGCAAGCCGTTTCTCATCATCGTCAATTCCGCCAATCCGAAAAGCGAGCAGGCCGAGCAGCTGCGGCGCGAGCTGAGCGAGCGCCACGGCGTCACCTGCCTCGTCAAAAACTGCATGACGCTCGACCGGGAGGACGTCACGTCCATCATCAAATCTGTCCTCTACGAGTTTCCCCTGTACGAGGTCGGCTTCTTCCTGCCGTCGTGGGTCAACGCCCTGCCGATGGATCACCCCATCAAAAGCGAGCTGTTCGGCGCCATCCGCAAAAACCTCGACCCGGCCTACAAGATACGCGACGTCAGCGCCGCTGTCGCCGGCATCGCCGACTCCGGCACCGTGAGCGTGTCGAACATCCGTGAGATGGACCTCGGGCGCGGCGTCGTCTCAGCTCAGCTCGAGCTGCCGCACGAGCTTTTCTACACGACGCTCAGCCAGCAGTCGGGCCTCGAGGTCAAGGACGACGGCGACCTGTTCTCCCTTCTCTCCCAGCTGTCGAAGGTCAAGCGCGAATACGACCGGATCGACTCGGCGCTCCAGGACGTGCGCCTGCGCGGGTACGGCATCGTCATGCCCAGCCAGGAGGAGCTGCGGCTCGAGGAGCCGGAGATCGTCCGCCAGGGCGGACGCTACGGCGTCCGGCTCAAGGCCAGCGCCCCGTCGATCCACATGATCATGGCCAACATCGAAACGGAGGTCTCCCCCGCCGTCGGCGGCGAGAAATCCTCCGAGGAGATCATCAACTTCCTGCTCCAGGAGTTCGAGGGCGACGCGAGCAAGATCTGGCAGTCGAACATCTTCGGCAAGTCGCTTTACGACATCGCCGGAGAGGGCCTGACCTCCAAGATCAAAAAGATGCCCGAGGATACGCAGTCGAAGCTTCAGGAGACGCTTCAGCGCATCGTCAACGAGGGCGCGGGCGGTATCATCTGCATCATTTTGTAACGTTAAAACGCGCGCGATATAAAGGTGCTTTACATATCAATGCCTTTATCTCAAAACCTGCCGGCAGACCAGCCGGCAGGCTTTTTTCTTGATATTCAGCTTCACCGCCGCCCGCGGCATCGACACACAACCGTCCTGCCGCCTTCCGGACTAACTCGTGTATGCCGGCGTCGAGGGCTGCTGCCCGTAGACGAAATTGCGGCGCTTTTTGGCCATCAGCAGGTATTGGTCCACCTTTTGTATCAGCTCGCTGGGATCCTCGTTGGAATCGTACTCGCAGCAGCCCACGCCGATGCTCGAGGTCAGCTTGAGCTGCTTGACGTCGTAGTACACATTGCTCTTCTCGATATGGCTTCTGAGCCGGTTCGCGACCTTCAAAGCCTCCTCGAACCTCGTATTCGGCAGGCAGATGATGAACTCGTCCCCGCCGTACCGGCCCAGAATGTCGTACGGGCGGATCTTCTCCAAAATGCTCTGCGAGAAGTGACGCAGCACGGCGTCTCCGGCGTTGTGCCCCATTTCGTCGTTGATCTTCTTGAAAAAATCGATGTCGAGCATCAGCAGCCCCAGGGGCTTTTTTTCGCGCTTGGCGCGGTAGATTTCCTGCTGCAGCTTGACGAGAAATGTCCGCCGGTTGAGGATATTCGTCAGATAGTCGTAGGCCGCGAAGCGCTCGGCCTCGTCCCGCGCGCGGATGAGGGCGTTCTCGTGTTCCTTGAAAGCGGTAAAGTCGCGCACGACGTTCACCGCCCAGACCCTGCCCTCCGCGTCCTTGAGAATGGCCGAGGTGCTGTCCGTCGGGATGAGGCCGCCGTCCTTCGCGACAATGTCCAGCTCGGTCCGGACGCTCCCGTCCGCTTCCCGCCGCGCCAGTGCGCTTTTTACGCGGGCGTCGTCCGGGTCGACGACGCCGGGGCGTCCGAGGCTGCAGATATCCTCTTCCGTCCTCTGCAGCAGCGCGCATGCCGCCGGATTTACGCGATAGATCTTACCGTCCGGGCTTGTGAGAAAAATGGCGTCCCGGCTGTTTTCAAACAGTAAGCGGTAGTGTTCGTCCCTGATTTTTTTATCCATAATACCCTCCACACAACCCTCCACACAATTTGTAGTAGGTCAAGGCAATATTCCCAGCATATATGGATATTTTGCATCAGAATCAAAAAAAAATCAATATGTATTTTCAATTTTTCTCCGGTTTGTGACAAAAAAAGACACGGCGCGCGGCAAAGCCGCCGGACGCGTCAAATTTCGTGTCCGGCGGCGATCGCTTACGGTATGTTCTGCCGTCTTTGTACGGCTGTTTCGATCAGGCTTACCTGGGGATGACGTCCGAGCTGCAAAGCCTCCAGAGGACCGCGCTCAGCTCGGCGCGCGTGATGCTTTTGTCGGGATGGAACATCAGTCCCCCCGCTTCCCCGCTGCCGGTGAGGATGCCGCAGCGGTAAAGCGCCAGGACGAAGCCGTCCTGCGTATCGGTGAAGACCGTCTCCGGGTCGAGCGGCGGCAGCCCGACCGACTTGGCCGCGAGCTCCGCGACCGTCTGCCTGTCGATCTCGGCGTCCAGGCCGCCGAGATCCGCGCCGTTCGCGATGCCCTTCGATTCGGCCAGCGTCAGGTAGCCGCTGGCCCAGTGGCCGCCCGTCTGGGGCTGGACGTCGAACCCGACGGCGCGGAGGATGAGCTTGAGCGCCTGGCCGCAGGTGACGTTGTCGTCCGGCTTGAAGGTGCCGTCCTCAAAGCCGCTGAAAATGCCGCTCTGGCTCAGCTTCACGACATAGTCGTAATACCAGTCGTCCTCGGACACGTCCGAGTAGACGGACGCGGGAGGCGTTGCCTCGGCCGGGTTCGTCAGATCGGCCGGGACCGTCACGGTCCCCTCCGTCCAGACGGCCGTAACGGCTATGTTGTCGTTAGCGACCGTATAGGCGTTGATCGCCGTCCCGGAGTCCGTAACCCAGCCCGTGAGCGTATAGCCGTCCCGCACGGCCTCCTGCAGAGGGCCGTAAGGCTTGCCGTACTCGTAGAAAACCATGCTGTATTCGACCTCGCCGGCCCCGGCGTCGTAAACGATGTACCGGTACTCGTGCGTGCCGAAGCCGTCGTACTGGCCGTACACGAACATGACGGCCTCCCTCAGCCGGCGTTCAACCAGCTTTCTGACGATCTGGCCGCCCTGGCGGCACCAGGCGCCGATGGCGTTGACCATCTCGAGGTCCGTATGGTTGTGCGCGCCCTCCGTCAGGTACCGGAAGATCCTGTTTTTCGTGCTCATCCAGCCCGTGCCGATGTTGTACGTAAAGCTCATCATGGCGTCAAACTGGTTCTGCGTGAGCGTAAAGCCGTACTTGTCCATGGCCTTGTTGAGGGCCGCCTCTTTGACGGCGAGGGCCTCGCGTAAGAGCGCGTCCGCTCCCTCCCGCGAGATGCCGTTTGGATAATCCTTGGAATAGACGATCGTGCCGTAGCCTATGTACGCGTTTCCGCCATCCCAGTAGACGTAGCTCCTGAAGCCCTCGTACTCCTTGATGAACTCGATGACGGCCTCGCTGCTTGTCATGCTAGCTGCCTCGGCCGGCCCGGACAACGGCGCGAGGAGCGTCGTCAGGAGCAAGAGGGCCAGCGCGGCCGTTATGTATTTTTTGGTCTTCAAGCGGCTTCACACCTCCTGCCGGCATCTGGAAGCTGTTAACTTCCGTCGGTTTTTCGGTCGGATCCTCGTCGCTTTTGTCTTATTTTGTTTCCTTAATGTTACGCTTTTGTATCGGAATTATATTATAAATCCTATCTCGCATTATTTCAACACGATCCAAGTAATTTCGTGATTATCGTGATATTGCCTTTTTATTTTCCGGCATTTTGCATATTTCCGTCCTGGTTATATTTCCCACTTGTGATTATTGCGGCATACGCGGTTTTCTGTCTCATTTCCCGCCCGCCGCCCTTTAAAGGAATGGGGCTGACGCCCCATGACCCTCGGAAACCTTTGACTTGTTATCGCGTAATATTCAGCCATCGACGTAGGGGCGATTATCAATCTCCCGCGTTCCCGCGTCCCCGCCGTAAGGACGACCATGCCATATCTGTCCTCGCCCTCGTCTATAAGCTCCCCAGTCAAAGGCTCCTTTGCAAGGTTCCGTGAGCGGAACCTTTGGGAGCATGTCAGCATGGCGACTTTAGTCGCCTGATGACTGAGGATTGTTTTATGCGGAGCACAATACCGAGGCGACTTTTGGTCCCCTATGACTGAGGGAGTGTCGCTGCAGCGCCTGAGGTTTGTCGCATCTGAGGATTGTCTAACGCCGCTAACGTAGCGACGCCTACCTCCGTAGGAATGACCCTGCGTTGTCACCCTCTCTTTCGCTTTCGAAACAGTCTATGCCGTCCCCGGACAAGTTATCACTATTATTTCGCCGACACTCTGCGTAAGCAAATCGCCCGCCTCCCGGCGGACGATAAACATAAGACAATCTTGCCACTTCCCATTTGCAATTTGCCATTTGCAATTTGCCATTTGCAATTTGCCATTTGCCATTTGCAATTTAATTGAGCGTTTCCGCCGACAGCTCGAACAGCTTTTGGATACGCGCCCCCAGCGCCCTGTTCCCGGGACTTTTCAGGTCGGGGTCGGCCGCGACGACGTCGAGCGCGGCCTTCTGCGCCCGGGCCAGGACCTGCATATCCGAGGCGAGATTGGCCACGCGCAGCTCCGGCAGGCCGTGCTGGCGGGACCCGAAAAAGTCGCCCGGCCCGCGCAGCTTCAGGTCCTCCTCCGAAATCTTGAACCCGTCGCTTAAATCCTTCATGACCCGGAGCCGTTCCCGGGCGGCCTCGCCGCCCGCGCCCTCGAACAGGATGCAGTACGACGGGTGCGGCCCCCGGCCCACGCGGCCCCGGAGCTGGTGCAGCTGCGACAGGCCGAACCGGTCGGCGTTCTCCACGACCATGAGCGACGCGTTCGGGACGTCGACGCCGACCTCGATGACCGTCGTCGCGACCAGGATGTCGATCTCCCCGGCGGAAAACGCGCTCATGACGCGCTCCTTGTCCCGGCCCTTCATACGCCCGTGCACGAGCGCGACGCGCAGGTCGGGAAAGACCTCGCTTCTGAGCTTCCCGGCGTACGCCTCGGCCGACTTGAGGTCCTCCTCGGCCGTCTCGCTCTCCTCGACCATCGGGCACACGACGTAGACCTGCCGCCCCTCCTCCACCTGCCTGCGCATGAAATTGTACGTACGCTCCCGGTGCCTTTCGCTCACCGTATACGTGTCCACCTTCCGCCGTCCCGGCGGCAGCTCGTCGATGACCGACACGTCGAGGTCCCCGTAGATGATGAGCGCGAGCGTTCTGGGGATCGGCGTTGCCGACATGACGAGCACGTGCGGCGCGTCGCCCTTTTTCGTCAGCGCCGACCGCTGCGCCACGCCGAAGCGATGCTGCTCGTCGGTGACGACGAGCGCGAGGTCGAAAAACTCGACGCCCTCCGAGAGGAGCGCGTGCGTGCCGATGACGACGTCGAGCTCCCCGAGGGCAAGCGCGGACGTCACGGTCCGCTTCTGCTTGGCGGTCATGCTCCCCGTCAGGAGCCCCACGCGGACGCCGAGCGGCTCCATGAGCTCCGTGAGCGATCTGTAGTGCTGCTCGGCCAGAATCTCCGTCGGCGCCATAAAGGCCGACTGGCAGCCGTTTTTCCACGCCAGCCAGCAGCAGGCCGCCGCGACGGCCGTCTTGCCGGATCCGACGTCGCCCTGCACCAGCCGGTTCATCGGCGTATCCCTGCGCATGTCGTCAAACGCCTCGGCGGCCGCGCGCTTCTGCGCGCCCGTCGGCTCAAACGGCAGCGCCCTGTAAAACTCGTTAATATCGGCCGGGCCCAACCCGCGGCCCTTTTTTTCGCTCCGGCCGCGCCTCAAAAAGCTCATCGCGGCCGAGATGACGAACAGCTCCTCGAAGATGAACCGCCGCCGCGCGAGCTCCAGCGCCTCGAGCGACGCCGGGAAGTGGATGTTTTCATAGGCGTAACGCGCCTGCGCCAGCTGCTGCGACTCGCGCACACCGGGCGGCAGATAATCGGGCAGCCTGTCGCCGCACGCCTCCAGCCCCTGCCGGACGGCGCTCATCAGCACGTTCTGCGACAGCCCGGCCGTCAGCCGGTACACGGGGATGATCCGCCCCGTCAAAACGCCCGCGGTCTCCTTTTCAAAGACGGGACTGAGCATCTCCAGCCGGCGGCCCGACCCGCCGATTTTCCCGTAGAAGATATAGCTCTCGCCCGGCAGGATCTGGTCGCGGACGAAGCTCTGGTTGAAAAACGTGAGGTCGAGCGCGCCGCCCTCGTCGACGACGCGGACCTTGACGAGGTCGAGGCCCTTGCGGATATGCGACAGGCGCGGCGCGGCCGCCGCCATCGCCCGCACGCAGACCGTCTCGCCCGGCACGAGCAGGGAGATCGGCTTGATGAGCGTGCGGTCCTCGTACGCGCGCGGGAAAAAGCACACGAGGTCCCCGAGCGTCGCGATGCCGAGCTTCGCCATCGTCTTGGCGCGCTGCTCGCCGACGCCTTTTAAATACCGGATGTCCGTATCGAGCGCCGCCATGCCGCCGCCCCCTTCCGCTGCTTCTGCTTATCGCTATATTGCTTCTTTTTACTGCTTCACCCCGGATTTTACCATGATTTGTCCCGTTTGAAAACTGTTATGATTTCAATTCCCGCCCCGCCTCCCGCAGGAGGCGTTCCGCCCAAATAATGAATGGGGCTGCCGCCCCATGCCCCGATTAAAAAGGACAGACCTTCCGCTTGCCTCGTTCTTGGACCCCGATGACTCAGTAGGCCACCGTTAACTCGTCACTTTACGTCCAATCTCCAAGGGAATCCAAGGGGGGCCGACGCCTCTCTTGGGCGATTCAAGGATGGGATTCTTAAGGGAAGGGAAATTCGAAATCCCTTCCCTTAAGCCGCCCTTTGGTGACTTTCCGGCGGGACGGAAAGTTACCCTGCGGAGCAACGTACCCTCGTCTTTATTTCAAATCCTGCCTCGTCTCCCTCTAAGGTAACAGGGTTTCGCCCAATGACCCAGAAAAGTCAAACTACGAAACGACTATTTCTTTTCAGGTCTATTCCCCTCTTCGTCTTGCAATCTCTCCCATCCGGCTGTAAAATGGAAAAAAACGCCGGAGGCCGCCTTTACAGGGCGGAAACATCGTATGCTCACTTTCTCCAAAGCCGGACCGGAATCATGCGGCATGGATACGGCCGTTCTGGAAAGCATGAATAAGCGCATGAAGAAGGACGGCATCCTCGGCTGTCTCGTCATGCGCCGCGATCAAATCGTTCATGAATACTATAAGAACGGCAAGGCCGAAACCAGCGTGCATCACATCAATTCAGTCACAAAAAGCTTTACGTCCGCGCTCGTCGGCATCTGTCTGAAGCAGGGGCTTTTACGGGACGTGGGCACCCCGATTGTCGAATTCTTCGGAGACATGC
The DNA here is from genome assembly GCA_964391385.1 of uncultured Papillibacter sp. Classification (GTDB taxonomy): domain Bacteria; phylum Bacillota; class Clostridia; order Oscillospirales; family Oscillospiraceae; genus Sporobacter. The sequence continues at coordinate 2,246 of CAYMLM010000066.1, read as the reverse complement.
TGAATAAACAGGACGACCCGAGAAAGCGGCGGATCACGCTGTACCATTTGCTGACCATGAGCGCGGGGCTCGACTGGCCCGAATTCGGCGACTGGAATTACTTCTCCCCGATGGAGTACAGCAAAAACATCCTTCAGTTCATCTTTGACCGGGAGATGGAATCGGACCCCGGCGAGAAAATGAACTACAATTCCGGCTGCTCCCATTTGCTGTCGGCCATTGTCCAGAAAGTGTCCGGTATGCCGACTGACCGCTTTGCCGAGGACCACCTGTTTTCGCCGCTCGGCATCCGGGACGCGCACTGGCTCAGCAAGCAGAACGTCTGTCTCGGCGCGAACGGCCTGAGCATGACAATACGGGACATGCTGAAATTCGGCCGCCTTTACCTGAAAAACGGGACAGTCGGCGGCCGGGAAATCGTCCCCTCGGACTGGGTCGCGGAATCGGCCGTCCCCCGCTATCTGACATATCCTAATATCGGGCGCTACGGCTATCAGTGGTGGATATCCGACATCCGTACGGACGGGGAACATGAGATACCGTTTTACTTCGCGATGGGCCTGTTCGGCCAGTTTATCCTCGTCTTGCCGGCCTATGATATGGCCGCCGTCTTTGTCAGCGAGAATTACAGCCAGACGATGCGGCCCATGCACTATTTCCGCGAGTATATCGTCAAATCCGTTAAATAAATCCAAACCGCACCGGGAGGCGCCGCATGAACAGAGTCTACAAGCTCCAGACCAAACTGCTCAAACTCATCCGCTCGCAGGACAAATCGCAAAAACGCGACGAGCCGCTCAAATGGGAAATCCTCCACAGCGCGTCGTGCGCGCGCCTGGCGTGGGTGCTCGCGCTCGAGCGCGGCGCGGACCCTGAGCTTTGCGCCGCGGCCGCCGCCGTGCACGACTTCGGCCGCATCGTGACGGGCAGCCAGAAGGACCACGCCGAGGCCGGCTACCTGCCCGTGCAGGACTTTTTGCGCGGTACGGACCTGTTCACGGAAGACGAAATCGCCGTCATCGCGCTCGCCGTCAAAAACCACAGCGGCAAGACCGAAGTCGGCACGCCCATCGAGGAGATCGTCAAGGACGCCGACGTCATCGACTGCTGCCAGTACGGCATGCCCTTCGACCGCCCGGAAAAAAAGACCCGCTACGAAAACTGGCTGAAATCAAGAAATAACGGGCTGTCGTCGTAGGGGACGCTGCGGATTTTCATATCCCGCCCCGCCTCCCGCAGGAGGCGTTCCGCCCAATTAAGGAAAAGCCGCCCCGTTTCCGGGACAGCTTTTTGTTCTGTATCGTTTTACGTCTTCGCGCCGCACTCGCCGCAGAACTTGACGCCCGGCGTGAGCTCCGCGCCGCAGCTCGTGCAGTGCTTCGGGCCGGCCTTTTTCATCGGCGCGCCGCAGTTGTTGCAGAACTTGACGCCCTGCGCGTTTTCCTGCCCGCAGTTGGCGCATTTGTTGAGCGCCATCGACGAGCCGCAGTTGTTGCAGAACTTGCCGGTCCCGGCGGGCTTGCCGCAGGCGGGACAGACCGTCGTCTTGCTCTCGAGCACGTCGTCCCAGACGGTGGCGGCGCTCGCCTTTTCGTCTATGTTGCGGCGCATGGCTTCCGCCTTGGCCTTAGCCACGTAGATCTCCTGACGCGGCGCGCAGTCCACGCACAGCCCCTCGTCCTCGTTGAAGTCGGCGTCGCAGACGTACTGGTGGCAGCTGTGGCAGCGGTGGAAATGGCGCTGCGCCTCGTTTTGCGCCTGCTCGAAGGCGTGCTCGTGCTCCTTTTGCCACTCGGGACTCCTGTCCTCAAACCTCTCGGAGAGGATGTCCCCGCCGCGCTCGAGCGAATGCCCGATGCTGCCGAGGCTCCCGCCCAAAAGACTTCCCAGGACGCCCGCGCCCCGCGACAGCCCGCGCAGGCCCTGTCCCTTCTTATACGTGGAGGACTCGATGAAGCTGCTCTTATAGCCGTCGTTGCAGATGTCGCAGTAGAAGGTGAACTGGAACCCGGCTTCCGTGGAATTATCCTCGTAGTTTCTGGTAAACGATTTGAGCATTGATCTGACACCTCTTGTATTATTTTATGAGCGCGGCTTTGATTTTCTTGCCGCAGGCCGTGCAGCTTCTGTTCTGGAAGAACTGAAACTGCAGGCATCTTTTGTTTTCGCACTGCACCATCAGCGTCTTGCCGCAGGCCTCAGATCGGAAGAGCGTCGTGTAGGGAAAGAGTGTAGGATAGGGTGTA
>CAYMLM010000065.1:0-12909 GCA_964391385.1 uncultured Papillibacter sp. | reverse complement strand
TCACGGCGCAGCCGCGACACCTTCCCCCGGGGGAAGGCTGTTTTCTTTTTGTCCCGGATCATAGGGCCGCAGGCCCTATTCCTTTATTGGGCGGGATCAGATAAAAAAGCCGGCGTGTTTTTGTCCTTTGGGACAAAGAAGCGCGCCTTATTTAAGCCCGGCGGATAAAGACAAATTCCGGGCTTTTTTATAAAATGGCTTTATGGACCCAATACAATTAAAGGAAGGGAGTATCCACTTTGGAAGAGAAGAAAACCGGGTTTGAAATCGCGGAGGACAAACGGCAGAGCTGGTGGTCCATCACCATGGTCTGGGCCGGCGCGATGATCTGCGTCACGTGCCTGATGGTCGGGGGGCTGCTCGGCGCGTACCTGACGGTCGGGCAGTGCATCGCGGCCATTTTGATCGGCTACGCGATCATCTCCGCGTACATGTGCCTGCTGGGCATGCAGGCGTGCGACCTCGGCATCCCCACAGCCGTCATGGCGGGCGCTTCGCTGGGCGAAAAGGTCGCCAAATACGTGATCGCGATCATCCTCGCGGTGGCGTGCATCGGCTGGTTCGGCGTCCAGTCCGCCGTCTGCGGCATGTCCTTCAGCTCCATGTTCCTGACGATTTTCGGCGTCAATATCCCGACCTGGCTCAGCATCGTCGTCTGGGGCGCGATCATGCTCGCCACGGCCTGCTTCGGCTTCAAGGGGCTCAAGATCCTCAACGTGATCGCCGTGCCGCTGCTGCTCGTCGTGTGCCTGTTCGGCCTCATCCTCGCCTTCGTCCGGGGCGACGGCGCGTCCGCCATGGCCGTCTACCAGCCGGCCGTCAACATGGGGCTGGTGTTCGGCATCAACTACACCATCGCGACGTTCGCCGTCGGCGGCGTGATCTCCGGCGACTACTGCCGCTTCGCGAAAAGCAGAAAGGACGTCGTCAAGAGCACCTTCCTCGGCGTCATCCCCGCCGGCTTCATCATCATGATGATCGGGGTGATCCTCACGATCGTCACGGGCGTGTACGACATCAGCTCCGTCTTCGTCTCCTTCGGCTCCGTCATCCTCGGCATCCTCGGCCTGCTCGCGCTCATCGCGGGAACGTGGACGACGAACGTCACGAACGCCTATACGGGCGGGCTGTCCCTGTCGATCCTGCTGGGCCTCGACGAAAAGCGAAAGGTCATCCCGACGGCCGCGGCCGGCGTGATCGGCATCGCCGTCGCGCTCGTCGGCGCGCTGTCCGCCGCCGGGTTTTACACGCTGTTCCAGAGCTTCCTGAGCATCCTGTGCGCCCTCCTGCCGCCGCTGGCCGGCGTCATGATCGCCGACTACTGGATCGTCGGCAAGGGGAAAAAGGAAAACTTCGTGTTCCGGAAAGGGCTCTACTGGCCCGGCTTCACGGCGTTCATCGTCGGCGCCCTGCTGGCCTTCATCACCGGCGGCAACTTCACGACGTATTTCCCCGGCCTCGTGGAGAAGGTCCCCTTCCTGGGCTGGACGTTCTTCGTCGGCCCGATCAACGGGATCGTGGTCTCCCTCGTCCTGTACGTCGTCTTCCGCGCGCTGGCCAGGCCCGCCCAAAAAGCAACCATAAAGGAGTCATAAACTTGCGACAAATCGGATTGAATGACATCGAGGACATCGCGCTGGGCGCTTCCCTGCTGGGCGCGGGCGGCGGCGGCGATCCGTATATCGGAAAGCTCGTGGCCATCGGCGCGCTCCGCGCGTGCGGGCCGGCGACGATGCTCGACCCGGAGGAGGTGCCGGACGACGCGCTCGTCGTGCCGATCGCCATGATGGGCGCGCCCACCGTGCTCATCGAGAAGGCCGTCGGCGGGACGGAGTACCGCTCGCTGTACGACATGGTCTCGCAGTTTTACGGAAAGGAAATTTTCGCGTTCATGCCCATCGAGGCCGGCGGCGTCAACAGCCTGCTGCCCGTGGCCGCCGCGGCGCGCCTCGGCATCCCCCTGGTGGACGCCGACGGCATGGGCAGGGCCTTCCCCGAGCTGCAGATGGTCACGTTCACGATCGGCGGCATCAGCGCGTCGCCGATGGCGCTCGTCGACGAGAAGGGTAACAGCGTCATCTTCCGCACGATCACGAACAAGTGGACGGAGGAGCTGGCCCGCGCCGTCACGATGAGCTGCGGCGCGTCGGTGTCCGTGAGCCTGTACCCGGTGACGGGCCGTCAGCTCAAGGACTACGCCGTCAAGAACATCATGACGCGGTGCCAGACGCTGGGCCGGGCCATCAGGGACCTCAAAAATCAGACGGAGGGCACGCCGGAGGAGAGCTTTTTCAGGGCCACCGGGGGCTTCAAGCTCTTCCAGGGCAAGATCACGGACGTCCTGCGCGAGACGCGCGGCGCGTTCAACTTCGGCAGGGTCGTTTTGGACGGCATCGGCGCTTATAAGGGCCGCGGCGCCTTCGTCGAGTTCCAGAACGAAAACCTGCTGGCGAGCGTCGACGGCGAGATCCTCGCCACCGTCCCGGACCTCATCTGCCTCGTCGACACGGAGACGTTTACGCCGGTGACGACCGACACGCTCAAGTACGGCAAAAGAGTTTACGTCGCAGGGCTCAAATGCTTCGAGCTCTGGCGCTGCGAGGCCGGCCTGGCGCTCGTCGGCCCCAGGTACTTCGGCTGCGACACGGATTACATACCCGTCGAGGAACGGGTCAAGGGGAGGCACGCGGATGTATAGGCTCGGAATCGACGTGGGCGGCACGAACACGGACGCCGTCCTCCTGGACGAAAAGCAAAACGTCGTGTCCCAGGTCAAGCACCCGACCTCCGGGGACATTTACACGGGCATCCTGGGCGCGGTGACGCGCCTGCTCGACGCCTCCGGGGTCGACCGCGCGGCGATCCGCCAGGCGATGCTGGGCACCACCCAGTGCACGAACGCCATTGTCGAGCGCAAAAGCCTCGCCCCGGTCGCCGTGCTGCGCATCGGCGCGCCGGCCACGACGGGCATCCCGATTATGGCCGACTGGCCCGACGACATCCGGGCCACCGTCGCGGCGCAGACGATCATCCGCGGCGGCTTCGAGCACGACGGCCGGGAGATCGCGGCGCTCGACGAGGACGCCGCCCGGGCGTTTTTCGAGCGCGTGAAGGGCAAGGCCGAGTCGGTCGCAATCTCGTGCTGCTTCGCCACCGTGCGCGGCGACCACGAGCGCCGCGCGGCCGAGCTCTGCCGGGAGGTCATGGGCGAAAGCGTCCATATCTCCGTCTCCGGCGAGATCGGGTCCATGGGGCTCATCGAGCGCGAGAACGCCGCCATCTTCAACGCCGCGCTCTACAAGGTGGCTTACGCGATCACCGACGGCTTCGCGCGCTCGCTGGCGGAGCTCGGCGTGGTAAACGCCGAGATCTACCTGTCGCAGAACGACGGCACGCTCATGACGATGGCGCAGGCCCGGAAATACCCCATTCTGACGATCGCCTGCGGCCCGACAAACTCCATCCGGGGCGCAAGCTACCTGTCGAAGCTGCAAAACGCGCTCGTCATCGACGTCGGCGGCACGACGACCGACATCGGCGTCATCCAGAACGGCTTCCCCAGGGAGTCGAGCCTCGCGGCCACCATCGGCGGCATCCGCACCAACTTCCGCATGCCCGACGTGCTGACGATCGGCCTCGGCGGCGGCAGCATCGTGCGCAGCCGTCCGGACGGGCGCGTCACGGTCGGCCCCGACAGCGTCGGCTATGAGCTGACGGAAAAGGCCCTCGTCTTCGGGGGCGGCACGGTCACTGCCACCGACATCGCCGTCCGCCTCGGCATGTCCGACCTGGGCGACAGGTCGAAGGCCGCGCGGCTCGACGAGGCGTTCGCGCGGGCGGCGATGGACGTCATCCGGACGCTCGCGGAGGACGCGCTGGACGCGATGAAGGTCACGGGCGACGACGTCGACGTCATCCTCGTCGGCGGCGGCTCCATCATCCTGCCGGAGCGGCTGGCGGGCGCGCGGTCGGTCGAGAAGCCGGAGTATTTCGGCACGGCCAACGCCATCGGCTCGGCCATCTCCAAGGTCGGCGGAACGTTTGAAAAGCTCATCGACTACGACAAGACGCCGCGCGACGAGGCGCTGGCCGAGGCCAGGGCCGAGGCGGCCGACATGGCGGTGCGGGCCGGCGCGGTCCGCGGGAGCGTCGAGATCATCGACGTCGAGGACGTGCCGCTGGCCTACTACCCCGGCAACACGAACCGCGTGAAGATCAAGGCGGCGGGCGACCTCGCCGTGTGAGCGGGTCGGCCGGGGCCATATGTGAAGAGTCCGGCGGCGCGGCGCGCCGCCGGATTTTTGTCATATTCCGGCCGTTTCATGATTGACGGATCGGCCTGTCTGCATTATTATAGGAGCAAACAAAAACTAAAAGGAGACCAGCACATGACAGATTTCAAGGGCAAGGTAGCATTCATCACGGGCGGCGGGTCCGGCGCGGGCTTCGGCCAGGCGCAGATCTTCTCCGAGGCGGGCTGCAAGGTCGTCATCGCGGACGTGCGGCAGGACCACCTCGATCAGGCCATGGCGCATTTTAAGAGCAAGGGCGCGGACGCGCACGCCATCCGGCTCGACGTGACCGACCGCGAGGCGTACATCGCCGCGGCCGACGAGGTCGAGCGCGTGTACGGCACGCCGCCGCAGCTTGTCATCCAGACGGCCGGCGTCAATGCCTTCGGGCCTGCGGAGGCCTCCACATACGAGGACTACGAGTGGATCGTGGGCGTCAATCTCTACGGCGTCATCAACGGCATGGTGACCTTTGTGCCGCGGATGATCAAGGCCGGGCTCGGCGGGCACATCGTGACGGTGGCCTCGCTGGGCGGTCTCGGCCCCTGCGCCACGACCGCGCCGTACTCGTGCTCCAAGGCGGCCGTCATCAACCTGATGGAGACGTACCACGAGGCGCTCAAGCCGTACGGCATCGGCGTCATGGCCTTCTGCCCCGGCAACATGAACACGAACATCCACGAGGCTTCCAAGACGCGTCCGGCGCACCTGCAGAGCTCCGGCTACTACGAGAGCGACGAGGCCCTGGAGGCCTACCGGCAGCACAACGTGCTCGGTATGGATATCCGCGAGGTGGGCCGTCAGGTCAAAAAGGGCGTCGAGGAGGGCGTCGTCCTGTGCATCCCCTACGACAACCGCGAGGAGATCATCAAAAGCGAGATGCAGCGCATGATCGACTACTGCACGCCCGAGGGCATGAAGCGGCTGGCCGAGCGCGAGCACATGCCCCCCGCCATGCCCGAGGACGAGATCAAGTCCATCATCGAGGCCACCAAGGTCGGCTGGGCCAAGGCCAAGGGCGACATCGACTGGGTCGACGACAGCCGGAAGTACAAGGAATAAAAAACTCCCGGGGCTGCCTTGCTGTCAAAGTAAGGCGGCCCTTTCCCGCTCGCCCTTCACTCAGGCCGCGATTTCCCGGCCGCGCACCTTAAGGAGGCCGACACATGGCGGTAAGAAATTACATCATCATCCCTTTTGCCGTTTTACTTCTGACCGGCGTCGTATGCGCCCTGAAATTCAGGCTTCCCCGGTCCAGGCGGCTTCGGGGATTGCTGACAGCCGTCGGATTTATCGTTTTTTTCGCGCTGGCCGCCGAAGTGATTCTTTTTCCCGGCTTGGCGGGTATCGCCACAACAGGCGAATACGCATACGCCGCCAGCTCGTTTCAGATGGACGACACATCGAGGCAGGAACCATATCTGGAGGACGAAAGCTGCCGGAAGCTGTCGGTGAGCGTATACTATCCGCTGAGCAGCCGGATGGCGGAGCATTCGTGCCCGCTCGTCGTCTTTTCACACGGCGGCATCAGCTACAAAAAAAGCAATGTCTCGCTGTTTGAGGAGCTGGCGAGCCACGGATACGTCGTCGTCAGCATCGACCACACATATCAAAGCCTGTATACGACGATTGACGGGAAAAAGGTATGGATCGACAGAAGCTATATGACGCAGCTTCAGCAGGAGGACTCAAACGCCGACATCGCGTCTTCCTATGACTGTTATCAGGAGTGGATGGGAGTCCGGTGCGCAGACATTGGCTTTGTGCTCGACCGCTTCGCCGCCGAGGCGGCAAAGAGCGGCAACGGGTTCTATTCCCTGATCGACACCGGCCGCATCGCGGCGATGGGCCATTCGCTTGGCGGGGCCGCGGCGCTTGGCGCGGCGAGGCAGCGCGGCGGCATCCGGGCGGTCATCGCTCTCGAGTCGCCTTATTTCTGCGATATCCTAGGGTATGAGGGCGACCGTTTTACCTGGAACACCGAGCCGTATGACTGCGCCGTCCTGAATGTTTACAGCGACAGCGGCTGGCCGCTGATCGAGCTGGACAACAAATATGAGCAGAACCGAACGTACTTGTTTAACGAAGGGAAAACGGAGTATCTTTATATCGAGGGCAGCAACCACTATACGCTGACGGACCTGGCGCGGAGCGCGCCCGTCCTGTGCGCTTTACTGGGCGGCGGATATTCCATGTCCGGCAAGCAATCGCTGACGATCCTGAACGAAACGTGCCTGGCCTTTTTTGAAAAGCATCTGTGACGCGGGCGGCGGCAAAGGGACAAGGCGCAGGAAATGATCGCGGAGACATTGCCGTATATCACGGCCAGTACGGCAACGAGCCGGCATACCGCACAATCTTCGTTGACAGATTTGATCCGGACATGTATAATTTTCCTGTACATAACCGCATGTACGACTATTGCGAAAGGAGATGCAGAACATGTTGGTCACAAAACAGGCGCCGTCGTTTACGGGCTCCGCGTTCCACAAGGGCCAGGTCAAGGAAGTCTCTATCGACGACTACCGCGGCAAATGGGTCGTCCTGTGCTTCTATCCGGGCGACTTCACGTTCGTCTGACCCACCGAGATTTCACACATAGCCGTGAGCTATGACAAGCTTCAGGCGCTGAACACGGAGGTGCTTTCCGTCAGCACGGACAGCGTCTATTCGCACAAGATATGGAACGAGACCGAACTGAGCAAGATGACCGGGGAGGACATACCGTTCCCGATGGTTTCGGACCAGACGGGCGCCATCGGCAAGCTCTACGGGGTCTACGACGAGGAGAGCGGGCAGAATATCCGGGGACGGTTTCTGATCGATCCCGACGGCGTCATCCAGGCCTGCGAGATCCTCAGCCCGCCCGTGGGCAGAAACCCGGCGGAGCTGATCCGCCAGATCAAGGCGTACCAGCACCATCAGAAGACCGGCGAGGTCATGCCGTCGGGCTGGACGGAGGGCGGGCAGACGCTCAAGCCCTCGACCGAGCTGGCCGGGCACGTCTGGACGGTGTGGAAGCCCCACAAGTAAACGCGAGGTTCTTTGTATATACGACGCAGACGGCGGCGGCCCGTTCCGAGACGGACGGCCGCCGTTTCGTTTTGGCTGCCGGCGGCGCGGCGGGATTTAAAAAAACGGGCGGCGCAGGAAAAACCAACAGCGCATAAGCCGGCGGGCCTTGCGGGGACGTGGTCGCGGCGGGCGATTGACAATCGCCCCGTACGGCAGCATCCAAGTTTGCCGGCAAGAGCCGCGCGACGCGCGCAAACCCCCTCAGCCGCCTGCGGCGACAGCTCCCCCAAGGGGGCGTTTTTTCGTTTACGCGGGGTTTTGATGGGCGGCAGCCCTATACCTCTTTTGGGCGGTGGGCGGGATCTTTTTTGTTTACGCGGGGTTTTGATAGGGCGGCAGCGCTATACCTTTAAGGGTGGCGGGCGGGTAACGGCTGATGAAAGAAACGGACTTACAGGTCACATATTTGTAGTTGTTTATGCTTGCATACCGGGAAATACGGCGTATAATAATAGGCAGTATGCGACATATTTGGGGAGGACCGCTCTTGGAGTCGTTTGAAAACGTCAAGCTCATCGTGCAGCTGGCAAACGTCATGATCAAAAAACGCAACGGCAAGGCCGCCGAATACGGCCTCACCTCGGGTCAGGCGCTGATCCTGAAATTCCTACTGAAAAACCGGGACAAGGAAGAGATCAACCAGCTGGACATCCAGACGAACATGAACCTGTCACACCAGACCGTGACGGGTATGGTCCGGCGCCTGGAGAGCAAGGGCTACGTCGCCTGCAGCCAGAGCGGCCGGGACAAGCGCTGCAAACGGATCGAACTGACGCCGAAGGCGTTCGAGGTGAGCAGCGCGCTTCTGGCTGTCGCGGTCTCGTCCGAGCAGGCCGTCACGCAGAATATGACGCAGGCCGAGCAGCACGAATTCAGCCGTCTTCTTCATAAGGCATACAGGAACATGACCGGCGAAGAATTCCAGACATAAATCATCCCAACAATACGGACCGGAAACCCGATGCAGAAAGAAGACGCGCCACATGGACAAAAAAAAGCAGATATTTGAAACGATGCCGGTCCCGAAGGCCGTGGCGAGCCTCGCCGTCCCGACGATCCTCGGCCAGCTCATCACCATGATCTACAACCTCGCCGACACGCTCTACATAGGCCGGACAGGCAATCCGTACATGGTCGCGGCGATCTCCATCTCGTTCGTGCTGTTTTTCATGCTCAACGCGCTGGGGAACCTCTTCGGCATCGGCGGCGGCAGCCTCATCTCGCGCCTGCTGGGGGCCGGCCAGCCCGAGAAGGCCAGGAACGTCAGCTCGTTTTCCTTCTGGTCGGGCATCGCGGCGTCGCTCGTTTACATCGCGCTCGTCTGGATTTTCATAGACCCGCTGCTCAGGCTCCTGGGCGCGAGCGACAACACGATCGGCTACGCGCGGGACTACGTGAACTGGGTCATCCTCGCCGGCGGCCTGCCGATCTCCGTCAACATGCTCATGGGCCATTTCCTGCGCAGCGTGGGATACGCCCGGGAGGCGAGCATCGGCATCGCGGGCGGCGGCATCCTGAACATCATCCTCGACCCCATTTTCATCTTCCTGCTCCAAATGGCCGTAAAAGGCGCGGCGATGGCGACCATGCTGTCAAACTGCGCGTCCGCGGTCTATTTTCTGACCGTTTTCCTGCGCCTGCGCGGACGCACCAGCCTGTCGATCTCGCCGAGAAACCTGCGGCTGCCGCGGACCCACATCGGCCAGATCTTTGCCGTCGGCTTCCCCGCCTCCGTGGCCACGATGCTGGCCTGCGTGTCCAACAGCGTGATCAACAAGCTCTCGTCGGCCTACGGGGATATCCCCGTGGCGGCGCTGGGCATCGTCAAGAAAATCGACATCATCCCGATGAGCGTCGGCATGGGCCTGTCGCAGGGCATGCTGCCGCTGGTGGCCTACAACTATTCGTCCAAAAATTACGACCGGATGAAGGCCATCAGCCGCTTCGGGCGGTGGTCGTCCGTCGGCTTCTCGGCGCTCTGCGTCGTCGTCTTCCAGCTTCTGGCCGCGTTTTTGATGCGCGTTTTTATCAGCGACGCCGAAACCGTCGAGCTGGGCTCCAGATTCCTCAGGATCGTCTGCCTGGCCGTGCCGGTCATGCAGATGAACTTTCTCACGAACACGACGTTCCAGGCCATGGGCAAGGGCTGGCAGTCGCTCGTGCTGACGGCCTGCCGCCAGGGCCTCATCAATATCCCGCTCCTGTTTCTCATGGACCGCCTCTTCGGCCTGACCGGGATCGTCTGGACGCAGCTCATCGCAGATTCCCTGACGCTCGTCATCTCCACGGGCCTCTACGCGGGCGTCCTCCGGCGCCTGTACAGGGACGAGCCGGCGGCGGCCGGCACCCGCGGCGGCGCGTGAGCGGCGCGCGGACTGACCCGCCGCGCGGGTAAGGTTTAAAACGGCCGGACCAGCCGGGGCGGCCTGTTTTGTCTTAAAAACGGATAAATAATTGACAACCGGCGAATTTTGGGGTAATTTGGAGGCGGGGTGAAACATATGTCTGTGAACAGTGTAGGACCGGCCGGCACGCCGGCAACCGATCCGCAGCGGCAGGCCGAACCGAGCGGTGACGCCGGATTCGCCGCCGTCCTGGACAACTGCGGCAGCGGCTCGGCGCTCGACCTCGACCAGATTTTCGAAGCCGCCGCGAAGATGTACGATATCCCGGTCGGACTCCTCAAGGCCGTGGCAAAGGCGGAGTCGGACTTCAACCCGAACGCCACGTCCCCGTGCGGGGCGATGGGCATCATGCAGCTCATGCCGGGCACGGCGAAATCCCTCGGCGTCACGGACGCCTACGACCCCGTGCAGAACATCATGGGCGGAGCCAAATACCTCCGCCAGATGCTCGATCAGTTCGACGGGAATACGGAGCTGGCGCTCGCCGCGTACAACGCGGGGCCCAACAACGTCACAAAATACGGCGGCATACCACCTTTCAAGGAGACGCAGAACTATGTCGCCAAGGTCATGGGCTACTGCGGCGGCGAGCTCACGGCCGGGTACGCGCCGGCGGGTTTGAAATCGGCGGCGTCGGCGGCGGACTTCACGTCTGCCGCCTCGACGGCGAAGTATCTGAAAAACCTGCTGCTGGCGGCCGGCATCGACGGCGGCGCGGATTTCCTCGCGCGCCTGCTGCTCATGATGTATCAGTCGCGGCTGTCCGGGGAGACCGGCGAGGCGACGGATATCACCGTTTAAAAGACGCGGCAGGCCTGAAGCCATAAAAAGGAAGACAAAAACCGGGAACAGCCGTCGGCTCTTCCCGGTTTAACCTTTTGCGGGCGTATATTTTAAACGTGCGCGGCGCCTAGGCGAGCGTGTATTTTGAGACCATATTCCGCAGCACGTTGGCCAGTGAGGACATCTCCTCGCTCGAGGAGGCGCTTTCCTCCGCGGTGGCCGTATTGACCTGCACCACCCGCGAGATCTCCCCGAGTCCGGCGTTGAGCAGCGCGATCGTCTCCACCTGCCGCTGCGACTCGTCCGCGATCCGGGAGATCGCATCAACGGCTTTTCCGATATTGTCTACCATGTCCGTAAGCGACTGCCGCATGTCCGCGCCGATACCGACGCCGTCCTTCGTCTTGATGATGCTCTTGCGGATGATGCCGCTCGTTTCCTCCGCCGCCGCCGCGCTTTTTACGGCAAGGTTTTTGACTTCCTGGGCCACGACGGCGAATCCCTTGCCGTGAGCTCCGGCCCGGGCGGCTTCAACCGAGGCGTTGAGCGCCAGTATGTTCGTCTGGAACGCGATGTCTTCGATCGTCTTGATGATATTCGCGATATCGGCGGACGCGGCGTTGATCTCCTCGAGCGCGGCCAGGAGGTCTTTCATCTTCTCGCTCCCCAGCCCGGCCTCGGAGTGCACCTTTTCGCCGAGCTGTTTTGCCATGGAAGCGCTTCCGGAATTTCTTTCGGTCTGCCCGACGACCTCCGTGATGCTCGCTGTGATCTCCTCGAGCGACGCGGCCTGCTCGGCGGTGCCCTGCGCGAGCTCCTGGGAGCTGCCGCTCAGCTGCAGCGAGGCGGCGGCGACGTTTTCGGCCGACTCGCCGATTTTCCGGATGATCCCGCCGATGGTGTCCAGAATACGATTGAGACCCGACATGATCTTCCGGTAATCGCCGGGGTACCGGCTCATCTCAACCCGCTCGGCCAGGTTGCCCGCCTCAATGTTTCCGGCAAAGCGGTTGACATCGGCAAGCATCCTGCAAACGGCGTCCTGCACCTTCTGAAAGGATACGGCAAGCTGGCCCATTTCGTTCGTGCTGCCGACCTTTATCGTAAAGTCCATGTCCCCTTCGGCCAGCTTTTCGGCAAAACCGGACAGCGTGACGATGGGTTTTCTGACGACGCGCGAGGTGTTCCAGATGCCCAGCATGATGAGCACGAACAGCGCCCCCAGCGAAGCGATCAGGACGACGCGGATGTCCTGCCGGCCTGAAGCCGCCGCGCCGGAGACAATCATATACACGGCAAAAAAAGTGACAAGAAGCCCCAGCCCAAACGGCAGCATGATCTTATTCCGGATGCTCAGATTGTTGATCCATTTTTTCATGAAAGCGACCGCCTCTCCCGGTAAAGTGTTATTTTTCTATCATTTATATCGTAACTTCTCATAAATAGTTTAATTTCCCCCAGTAGGGCGCGGCGCATTTTTTGATACGCTCCTCCTTGACTTGTCCGGCGCTTTCTGTACAATTACAGTCATAAGACGCAGCTCAAAGGACAAACTGACAAGCAAAGGAGGAACGCAGCATGAATGTGACGGAAGCTATGATCGCGCGGCGCTCGACGAGGGCGTTTGCGCCAAAGAAGGTGGATCGGGAGAAGCTCGAGGCGGTTTTGAAAATCGCCGCGCGCGCGCCGTCGTGGGCCAATTCCCAGCCGTGGGAGGTGTTCGTGGCCTCGGGCGGCACGCTCGAGCGGATCAAAAAGGGCTACGCGGAGAAGTACGCCGAGGGCGCCCCGGCCGCGCCTGAGGTGGCGCGCCCGAAGGAGTGGCCGGAATCGGCCAAAAGACGCCAGAAGCAGCTTCGCCCGGATATGGTGCGTGACTGCGGCGAAGCCGCCGACCAGTTCGGCCGCCTCAACCAGACCCTGTTCGGCGCGCCCGCGGTGATCTATATCTGCATGGACAGCATGCTGACGGAATGGTCGCTCTACGACATCGGCGCGTACGCCCAGAGCCTGATGCTCGCGGCGGTCGAGCAGGGGCTGTCCACCATCCCGGCGATCACGCTGATGCTCTATCCGGACGTCCTGCGGCGGGAGCTTTCAATTCCCGACAGCCTAAAGCTCACCATCGGCATCGCGATCGGCTACGCGGACAATGACAACAGGATCAACAACTTCGCGAGCGCCAGGGACCCGATCGGCGAGACGGTCCGGTTCCTGGATTAACTGCCGCGCGCGATTTCGCTCAAATCGGGGTTCGCCCCGCCCAATAAAAACGCAGCCCCGCTGGGAGGCGGGGCTGCAAAGTGTAGACAAAGTGCTAATTCGGCTTAAAGCCTCGCAGAGTTTCCGTCGCG
>CAYMLM010000064.1:12015-12934 GCA_964391385.1 uncultured Papillibacter sp. | reverse complement strand
CAGTTTGACGGGGTCCGACAGCGCCTCCAAAAATTCTCCGGCAGCGGCGTCATCGTCCGCATCCCCGGCCGAACGGTCCGTTTCCGCCGAGACCAGGGCGCAGCGCGAGCGGACCGTGGGCAGGAGCTCCGCGGGCGAACGCACGGCCAGCAGAAAGCTTGCGCCCCCGGGCGGCTCCTCCAGAACCTTTAAAAGCGCGTTCTGGGCGGAGACGTTCATCGCCTGGCCGACTATATAGACCTTCCTGTCCGCCTCGTTGGGCATGACGACCGCGTCGTCCCTCAAAGCGCGGATCTGGTCGACCGTGATTTCCCGTTTGCCTTCGGCGAGGTCGACGGCCGTTATGTCGGGATGGACGCCGCGCGCCGCCTTGTCGCAGTGGACGCATGTGCCGCAGGGCCTTTTTTCGCGGCCCGCGCAGACCATTGCCGCCGCCAGGCGCCGGCATAAAGCGGACCGCTCGCCGTCGCTGCCGCCCCAGACGATATATGCGTGAGAATAAGCGGCGGCTTTGGCCGGGCCGTCGTGAGGCGAGCCGCTGTTCCCGCTCAAATTATAACCCCTCCGTCGGATATGCGCGCGCCCGTGCGCGCGCTGCGCTTTTATTATTGACGCATCGGCTGCCTCGGCCGCACGGACTTAGCCGGCTCAACGTCTGCCAGGCGCGCCGGACAGAAAGCCGATGATCGTGCTTATCATGTTATTTTACAATTTGAGGGGCCGACTCGTCAACAGGAAATATTCAAAACGCCGAATACGGCCGGAAAGGCGGCGCCGGTCGGAAAAGGTTGTATCCGATTCTCAAAAAGCGTATAATCTGGTAAAGTAAGCGGCAGCGCACACCCGGCAGATTTACGATACGAACCGCGCCGCCGCTGCGGTCGGGAAGCGGAGCGCCGCCGGCACGGCGGCCGGTAAA
>CAYMLM010000064.1:0-12005 GCA_964391385.1 uncultured Papillibacter sp. | reverse complement strand
GGCAAGCCATGTCTTTAGAGATTTCTTATTATTTTGAACACCCCGAAAAGTTCCCCGTTGACGGCGTTCTGGATGCGGTTCAAACTCCGGACGAGTTGCTCAGACGGGTTAAAAGCGTCCTGGCAGAGATCCTGGTTGAGCCGGATGTCAAGGAAAACAGGGGCGTGCTCAAGTGCGGAAACCTTCATACGGTCGGCAATTTCTTTATCGGCGAGGGCACTCAGCTCTACGGCGACGTGACGATCATCGGTCCCGTATATATCGGCAGTCACTGCGAAATCATGCCGGGCGCCGTTATCCGGCCCAATACGATCATCGGGGACAAGTGTTCCGTCGGGCACGGCAGCGAGGTCAAGCACACCGTGATGTACGGCGGCTCGAAGGTCGCGAGCCTGTCCTTCGTCGGAGACAGCGTCCTCGGCGCGTCAGCCCGGGTCGGCTCGGGCGTCATCACCGCCAACCGGAAATTCAACCAGTCGAACGCGACGCTCAAGCTGAACAATATAAAGCACGATCTCGGCGATTCCTATTTCGGCGTCATCCTGGGCGACTCTTCCCGCCTCGGCGCCAACTGCGTCACGCAGCCCGGCACGCACATCGGCCCCTACACGTGGATTTATCCGCTGACAAACGTCCGGGGCTTCATTCCCCGGGAAAAGCGCGTATACTTCGAGCCGCGCCTGAAAATGGACGACAACGAGGTCGTCGAGCTCAAGCCGTAACGGCTTGAGCCGGAGATTTTGTTGCAAAATTTACCGGAACTGTGCTATACTGCACTTTATCTCGGCATTTGAAACGCCGGGATCAAGTCGGCCCGTTCAAGAGCAGGCCGGCGATATGTAAATCTTACGGAAAGGAAAGGACTCATGAGCAAGGGAACGTTCTACATCACAACGCCCATCTATTACCCGAGCGACAAGCTGCATATCGGGCATACGTACTGCACCGTGGCCACCGACGCGATGGCGAGGTATAAGCGAATGCGGGGCTTTGATGTGATGTTCCTCACGGGTACGGACGAGCACGGCCAGAAAATCGAGGAGAAGGCGGCTGATGCCGGCCTCACGCCGAAGGAATTCGTCGACCGGATCATCGAGGGGGCCGGCGGGATCCTGGACCTGTGGAAGCTTATGAACATCTCAAACGACCGCTTCATACGGACGACGGACGGCTACCACGAGCTTTCCGTCCAGAGATTATTCAAAAAGCTGTACGAACAGGACGACATCTACAAGGGCTCGTACAAGGGCCTGTACTGCACGCCGTGCGAATCGTTCTGGACGGACAGCCAGCTCGTTGACGGCAAATGTCCGGACTGCGGGCGCGAGGTCAGGTACGCCGAAGAGGAGGCTTACTTCTTCCGGCTTTCGAAATACGAAAAAAGGATTCTTGAGCTGTACGAAAATCAGCCGGATTTCCTGGAGCCCGTCTCCCGCCGGAACGAAATGATCAACAATTTCCTGAGGCCCGGCCTCGAGGACCTGTGCGTGTCGCGCACGACCTTCAAATGGGGCGTGCCGGTCGATTTCGACCCCGGCCACGTCGTCTACGTCTGGGTCGACGCGCTGAGCAACTACCTGACGGCTCTCGGGTATTTAAACGACAATTACGACGACGTCGGGAAGTACTGGCCGGCCGACGTCCACTTCGTCGGCAAGGAGATCGTGCGGTTTCACGCCATCATCTGGCCGGCGCTCCTGATGGCGCTCGGCATGCCGCTCCCGAAAAAAATCTACGGTCACGGCTGGCTGCTGCTGGGCGGCGGGAAAATGAGCAAATCGACCGGCAACGTCGTCGATCCCGTCATCCTGGCCGGCCGCTACGGCGTCGACGCGCTGCGGTATTTCCTGCTGCGCGAGTTTCCGTTCGGGTCGGACGGCTCGTTTTCAAACGAGCTGCTCATTACGCGCATCAACACGGACCTCGCCAACGACCTAGGGAACCTTGTGTCGCGGACGATCGCCATGGCGCTCAAGTATTTCGGCGGCACGCTGCCGGAGGCGCAGGCGGGCGACGGCCAGGACGACGAACTCGTCGCGATGGCGGGCGCCCTGTCGGGGCTCTATGAAACGCAGATGGAAAAATACGCGTTTCAAAACGCCCTGACCGAGATTTTCAGGGTGACCTCCAGGGCCAATAAGTATATCGACGAGACGGCGCCCTGGGTGCTGGCCAAGGACGAGGGCGCAAAGGACCGGCTCGCGCGCGTCATGTACAATCTCCTGGAGACGATACGCATCTGCGCCGTGCTCCTCAGGCCGTTCATGCCGGAAACGTGCGGGAAGATATTCGCTCAGATCGGCGCCGCCGCGGACGAAACGACGTGGGAATCGGCCCGGTCGTTCGGACGGCTGCCGGAAACCGTCACGGTGACGAAGGGCGACGTCATCTTTCCGAGGATCGACCTGGAGAAGGAGCTGGCCGCCTTGGCCGCACAGCAATAACTCTGATTTTGAAAGCCTCCGGCAACACAGCCGGAGGCTTTCCTCCGGCAGCACAGCCGGAGGCTGTCTGGCTGTGCCTGACAGCCGCGTCGTCTGGACAAGCCATAGGCGTTGTGGTAGAATACCTGAAAGGCAGGCGATTTACATTTAATGTTAATCGCTATCCCACAATTCCGGGCGCCGGAAAAGGGGAGACGTTATGCCCTTGACAGCCGGCGGTTGCCGAAGAACGACGTCATATGAAGCGGAATGTTAGATTATGGTACCCAAATGTGAAAACACAATGAGAACGGATGTCCTGGGCGTCGGCTTTGACAATGTGACGATGGATGAGGCGGTCGCATACGCCCTCGGGCGCATCGGGAGCCGCCGGGGCGCTTATGCGGTCACGCCGAATCCCGAGATCGTCTGGCTGTGCCGGAAGGAGCCCGGCCTGAGGCGGGCGCTGGACGGCGCGGCGCTGGTTTTGCCGGACGGCATCGGCGTCGTTTACGCGGCCAAGATCCTCGGCAGGCCCCTGAAGGGAAAGGTCGCCGGGATTGATTTTGCCTCGGAGCTGATGAAGAAGCTGGCCGCATCCGGGAAAAGCGTTTATCTGTTCGGCGCGAAGCCGGGCGTGGCAGAAACGGCGGCCGAAACGCTCAAAGAGAGATATCAGGGACTCGTCATTGCCGGGACGGCGGACGGGTACTTCAAGGACGACGGGCCGGTCATTGACGCCATCAACGCGAAGAAGCCGGATTTTCTGCTGGTCTGTCTCGGCGCGCCGAAACAGGAATACTGGATGGCGTCAAACGCCGAAAAGCTCGATGTCGGATTCATGGCGGGGCTTGGCGGCTCGCTCGACGTTTTTGCGGGGACGGTCCGGCGCGCACCGGAAGCCTGGCAGAAGCTGCATCTCGAGTGGCTGTACAGGCTCGTGAAGGAGCCTTGGCGCTTCGCGCGCATGATGAAGCTGCCGCTTTTTTTGATTGCGGTCATCTGGCGGAGAATCAGGGGGAAATAGCCATGGGCGGACTGGTTGTATTTGAGGGTATTGACGGTAGCGGCAAGACGACGCAGTTCGGGCGGATCTGCCGCCGATTCGAGGAAGAGGGCGTCCGGTTTACGAGGCTGAATTTTCCGCAATACGGCGAGCCGTCTTCCGCGCTCATCCGCATGTATCTGGGCGGTGAATTCGGGGAGAATCCGGAGGATGTCAATCCGTACGCGGCGTCTGCTTTTTTTGCCGTGGACCGGTTCGCCTCGTTCAGAAAGGTCTGGCGGAAAGACTACGAGAACGGCGGGCTGATCCTGACCGACCGTTACACGACGAGCAACGCGCTCCATCAGGGCGCCAAGCTGCCCGAGGAGAAACGGGCGGATTTTTTCGGATGGCTGTACGCGTTTGAGTTTGGGCTCATGGAACTTCCCAGGCCCGATATCGTCCTGTATATGGACATACCGGCCGAAGCCGCTCTGGCCCGTCTGAAAAAAAGAAAGGACGAGACCGGAGACCTGGGCGACATCCACGAGCGCGACGAAACGTACTTAAGGCAATGCCGGGTCTGCGGCGAAGCGGCGGCGGACTATTACGGATGGCGGAAAATCCGGTGCTTTACGGACGGCGCCGAGCGCACCGAGCAGGAGATCCACGAGGAGATCCATGCGATACTAAAACAGATTGGGACGGCTTGAATGAGCGAGGATAAAAAAGCTCTCCGCAGGCAGCTCGCGGCGGAAATCGAGGCCTTTCCCGCCGCTTACATCGCGGAAAGCGACGCTGGGATATATAAGCGGATCGTCGATATGCCGGAATTTACAAGGGCAAGAGTCATCTTTTCCTATTACAGCCTGGGGCGCGAGGTGGATACCGTGAGGTTCCTCCGATACGCGCTCGAGGCGGGAAAAACGGTGACGCTGCCCGTATGCTTCAAAGGCGGAATTATGGAAGCCCGCGCGGTTTCGTGCCTCGAGGAGCTGACGCGGTCGGACTACGGGCTGCTTGAGCCCTTGAAATCAGAGCGCGTGGTCCTGCCCGAGGCGCTGGACTTTATCGTCGTTCCGGCGCTCGCGTATGACCGCGACGGGTACAGGCTGGGCTGGGGCGGCGGTTACTATGACCGGTATTTGCTGGGAACCGGCGCCTTTCGGGCGGGGATCGGCCGGCATCGCCTTTTGCGCGAGCGGCTGCCGCGGGAAGCGCACGATGTTCCCGTCGACTGTGTCGTGACGGAAAAAAGGCGAGACTCCAAGGCGGAGCCTCGCTTAAGTAGCGGATAACCGGTTCTGGGAATCCGCCGATACCTTTATACCCTGACTTTATCGTATGTAGATTCGCTGGTCAGCGGTTGCAGCAGGCGTTGTCGCCCCAACCGCCGCAGCAGCAACAAAGGACAAGCAGGATAATTATGATGCACCAACAGGAATTATTTCCGAAACCAAACATATTTAACTCCATTCTGCCGCTGCGCGACGGCGTAATTAAATTTCATAATCGTCACTTATCACGCGCAGTTTACTGATAAGGGCATAATGTCTTTTGCGGGACGGTTCGTTTGTCTTTAGCCACCGCCTGCGATATTCTATGCAGTCTCCGCCGACAGGGTTACTTCGAAAATGATGAGGGCAAACCTTGAAATGAGCGCTTCTTAGAGACGGATAAACGGCGCCTGGGCGCGGTACGGCGGCCGGCTGCCGGAAAAGAACCGGGCGGACGCAGCCGCGTGATGACGCCAGTGCGGGCGCCGCGGTTACTCAAATGACGCGGCGACAGTGCCGCCGCCGAATGCATCTACGTGTGAATTATTGGAGTGAATCAAATGGACGACAACACTGAGTATTGGAAAGAGCTTCTCGGGGACGACTACAGCGAAGAGCTCATGAACGCGCTGCAATCGGGAGCTGACAAGCCGGAGGCCGGGGGGTATGGGCGTCCGGGCGGCGAATCGGACGACGGCTCGCGGTTTTATGATTTAGATATCGCCGGCGGCGGCGCGGAACCTCAGCAGGAGCCGGTGCGGCAGGAGGCTGAAAGGGACAGCGCGCTTGCCAAGAAAGCGGACGATTTCAGGGTCAACTTCGATTTTGACGGAGAATACCGGGACCTGCCCGATAACAGGCCGCTTCGGCCAAGGCGTGAAAAAAGAACGGGCTGCCTCGGCGGGATTCTGTACGCCGTTTTCGTCATCTGCATCTGCCTGCTGCTCGCCTCGCTCCTGTGGCTGGCCGCCACGGACATACTTGGCCTCGGCAATGAGGACATGCTCGTCCAGGTCACCGTTCCGCAGGACTACACGATCGACGAAGTCGCGGGGATACTCAAGGAGAACGGACTGATCGAATACAAGTTCCTGTTCAAGCTCTTCGCCAATTTTTCCGACGCGGACGAGACCATAACGGCCGGCACATACCAGCTCAACAAGAATCACGATTACCGCGCCCTTGTCACCGGGATGTCGGCAAAGGGCGGGCAGCGCTCGGAAGTCGACGTGGTCATACCGGAAGGCTATACGCTCCGCCAGATCATCGAGCTGTTTGACGCCAACGGCGTGTGTACGGAGGAAGAGCTCTGGGACACGGCGGCCAATCACGATTTTGACTACCCGTTCCTGGAAGACGGCACCCTGGGCGAGAAATTCCGGCTGGAAGGCTACCTGTTCCCCGACACGTACACGTTCTATGTCGGCGACAATCCGACGCGCGCGTTTACGAAGCTGCTCGACAATTTCGAGGCCAAATTCAAGGAGGAATACGCCACGCGGGCCGAGGAGCTCGGATACTCGGTCAGGGACATCCTCATCATTGCCTCGATGATCGAAAGAGAGGCCGGCAGCGACGAGGAGCGCGACCTCATCGCCTCCGTCATCTACAACCGGCTGAACAGCGACTACAACTATCTCGAGATCGACGCGACGATCATCTATGCCATCGCGGGGACGGACGAGGTGTTCTCGACGGAGGTCGACAGCCCCTACAACACGTATAAATACCCCGGCCTGCCCGCCGGCCCGATCGCCAGCCCCGGCATCGAGTCCATCAAGGCCGCGCTGTATCCGGAAGACACCGATTATATCTATTACGCGCTCAATCAGGAAAAAACGCATAACTTCTTCAGCGATTGGGATTCCTTCGAAGCATTCCTCAACAGCGATGAGTATGGCGGCTAGGAGACCGGAGCTTCTCTCCCCGGCCGGCGATATGGAGCGCCTTCACATGGCGCTCCGTTACGGCGCGGACGCCGTCTATCTATCGGGACGCCGGTTCGGCATGAGAGCCGCCGCCGGCAACTTCGGCGGCGACGAGCTGACCCTGGCCGCGGCGCTCTGCCGCGAGTCCGGCGCCCGCCTGTACGTTGCCTGCAACGCGGTGATGCGCGGCGACGATATCCGGGCGCTGCCGCCGTTTCTGGAACGGCTGCAGGAGATCGGCGCGGACGCCGTGATCGTCACGGACGTCGGCGCGATGCGGCTTGCCAAACATCACGCGCCAAAGCTGAGGCTGCATGTGAGCACGCAGGCCGGCGTCGCCAACGCGGAAAGCGCCGGCGCTTTTTTTGATCTGGGGGCGTCCCGCGTCATTCTCGCGCGCGAGCTGACGCTGCGCGAGATCCGGGAGCTCCGCGAGAACGCGCCGAGGGAGCTCGAGCTTGAAGCCTTCGTCCACGGCAGCATGTGCATGGCGTTTTCGGGGCGCTGTCTGCTGTCAAATTACCTGACCGGCCGGGACGCCAACCGCGGCGAGTGCGCCCAGCCGTGCCGCTGGAAGTACCGCCTCATCGAGGAAAGGCGGCCGGGCGAGACCTTTGAGCTTACGGAAGACGGCGGCACATTCCTTTTAAACTCCCGCGACCTTTGCATGATCGGACATATCCCGGAGCTGATGGAGGCCGGTATCGACAGCCTCAAGATCGAGGGGCGGCAAAAATCCTTTTACTACGCCGCCGTTGTCACGAACGCTTACCGGCACGCCATAGATTCGGCCGCGCGCGGTGAAAAGCCGGGGCAGGTCTGGCTCGACGAGGTCAACAAGGTCAGCCACAGGGCGTACTCGACCGGTTTTTATTTTGACGGGGAGGGCCCCGGGCAGTGTTACGACGACGCCATGTATGCTTCCGTCTGCGACGTCGTCGCCGTTGTCGAAGACTGTGACGCGGACGGGACGGCCGCCCTGACGCAGAGGAATTATTTCTATAAAGGCGATACGCTTGAGCTGCTCACGCCGGAAGGCGAGCCGGTATCGTTTGCGGCCGAACTCATTTATGACGCGGGGGGCGCGCCGCTTGACGCGGTGATGCATCCGATGATGCCGTTTCGGATGAAGCTGCCGAAAAAAGCGCCGAGGTATGCGATCGTGCGGAAAAAAGGAAGGGAGCCGGACATGGATTTTGAAAGCCTGAAAACCGAACTGAGCGATTTTCTTGTAAACGACGAGGGCAACCTCATTCAGCCCGACGACGCCATGCGGGAGGACCTCGTCGGGCTTCGGCTGTTCGACGCGCCGCTGTTCGGCGTGGCCGCGGCCGACGACCCGCTGTTTAAAAAACTCAAGGATCCGGCCGTTCTGGGCGACATCTTCATGTTCCCGGAAGAATGGCTCGCGGGCGCAAAGAGCGTCGTCTCGTTTTTCTTTCCCATATCGGAACGGATCCGCAAACAAAACGCGGCGGATTATGATTACCCCTGCGACGAGTGGCTTCACGCGCGGATCGAAGGTCAGATGATGAACGACATCTTCGCAAAATACTTCTGCCGGCGGCTAGAGGACAAGGGCTTCAAGGCCGTCGCGCCGTCGATTGACAGCCGGCTCATCGAGGACATCCCGAATTTTTCGACGAATTGGTCGGAGCGCCACACGGCGTTCATCTGCGGGCTGGGGACGTTCGGCATGTCATACGGCCTCATCACGGAAAAAGGCGTTGCCGGACGGTTCGGCAGCGTCATAACGGACCTCGAGCTGACGCCCACCCCGAGAAATTATACGGATACATACGAATACTGCATCCGGTGCGGGCTGTGCGCCCGGCACTGTCCGGCGGACGCGATCGACCCGGTGCTGCCCATGACGCAGGCCAAGTCGCACCTCAAATGCATGAAGTTCCAGGGACCGCTCCGGAGCTTGCCGCCCCGCGGCAAAAGCCAGCGCGTGCGCTACGGCTGCGGAAAATGTCAGGTCGGCGTGCCCTGCGAGTTCAGCAGGCCGGCAAATCCGTCTAAAACGAGTAAGACGGCGCTGTAACGCACCGTCCGCCGCCGCGTGAAGACGGCCGCCCAATGCGCGGCAAGTCACACGGCAATTCACAACGGCAACTCATGCGGGTATTTTTTATTGACACGGTCGGGCGGCGTATTATATAATAAACCACCGCGTCGGAGCTTGTCCGGCCGCCGTGCGGATAAATCGACCGGCATGACGCCGCTTGCGGACGAACGGCCGCGCGGCGGGAGCATGCTTTATGGGTCCGGAGTCCGGAAAGCAGTCAACTAAGGGGGTGCCACTATGCTCAGAACGTATCAGCCGAAAAAACGCCAGCGCTCCAAAGAGCACGGTTTCCGTAAAAGAATGTCGACAAAAAACGGCCGTAAGGTTCTTGCCCGCCGCCGTGCAAAGGGCAGAGCGAAGCTGTCGGCATAATGGGGACATCAAAGCGAAAAACTGTTTTTTTAGGGCGGTCAATCCGCCCTAAGGCCGTTTGACAGGGAGTGCGGCGATTGAAATTCTCTGCGTCCTTAAAAAACAACTACGAATTCAGGCGCCTGTATGCCAAAGGCAAAAGTGCTTGCTCCCGGTACACCGCCGTTTACTGCCGAAAAAACAAACGCCGGGTCAACCAGCTCGGCATTACGGTCAGCACAAAAATCGGCAAGGCCGTACAGAGAAACCGGGTACGCCGCAGGTACAGGGAGATTTACAGACTGAACGAGGATAAGTTCGACGCGGGCTACGACATCGTCATTGTCGCGCGGGCAAAAAGCACAACCGCCCGCTTCGGCGAGCTCGAAAAGGATTTCCTTCGCCTGTGCGGGAAGCTCGGCTTCTGCAAGAACACGCCATGAAATCGGTATTGCTCAGGCTCATAAGGCTTTACAGAAAAAAAATATCGCCGCTTCGAAAGCCGTGCTGCCGGTTTATCCCGACCTGTTCGGCGTACGCGCTGGAGGCGATTGAAAAATACGGCGCCGGGAAAGGCGCCTGGCTGGCGCTCAGGAGATTTCTGAAATGCCATCCGTTCCATAAAGGCGGCTATGACCCCGTGCCTTGAGCACGAACTTTCAGAATGGAGACATAAACTTGGAATTTATTACGAAACCGTTTGGCTGGCTCCTGATGCTGCTGTACGAGCTTGTCAAAAACTATGGCCTCGCCGTCATACTGTTCGCGCTGGTCGTCAAAGTCATCCTGCTGCCGTTCCAGATGAAATCAAAGCGCAGCATGCTGCGGACGAGCCGGCTGCAGCCGAAGCTCAAGGAGCTTGAGAAGAAGCACGGCGCGAACAAGCAGAAGTACAACGAAGAGGTCGCCAAGCTTTATAAGGAAGAGGGCGTCAACCCGATGTCGGGCTGTCTGTGGTCGCTCATCCCGTTCCCCATCCTCCTTGCGCTCTTTTCGGCCATACGCAACCCGATTACGATCATGATGGGTATTGCGAAGGAAGTACTGAGCGACCAGATACTCCCCAAGCTGACGGAGCTGGGCTGGGTCAACAACTTAAACGCCTCTTATGAGCAGATATCCCAGACCCAATTCATATCCAGCCACTTTGATCAATTTGCAGGGATAAGCGATAAACTCAGTCAGATCAATTACAATTTCCTGGGCATGAACCTTGGAGACAACCCGAAGTTCAACTTCCTGTGGACAACGGACTGGAGCGACCCGTCCGTCTGGCTGCCGGGGCTGCTGTTGTTCCTGCTGCCGATCGCCTCCGGCGTTCTGGCCTTCTTGTCGTCCAGGGTCAGCATGAAGATGACGGCGCAGCCCGATTCGCAGCAGGCGGGTTCGGCAAAGACCATGATGCTCTTCATGCCCCTGATCAACGTTTACTTCGCGTTCATCATGCCCGGCGCCATCGGCGTTTATATCATCGCGAGCATGGTGTTCCAGACCATTCAGGAGGTCATCCTGACCAAGCACTATACGAAGGTACTCGAAGCGGAAGAAGCCGTCAAATTCGAGGAGCAGCGAAAGCGGGAAGCGGAGCTGGAAGCCAAGCGGCTGGAAACAGAGAGAAAGAAGCTTGAAAACAGCACGCAGAAAAATCCCAACACGTCAAAGAAGAAGCAGGTCAAGAGCGAACGTCAGGAACAGGTCGAAAAGGCCGCGGAATGGGAGAAGAAGCACGTCCAGAAGGCCGACGAGGAGAAGGAGGATCCCAGCCGCGAAGGGCACCGCCGCTACGCCCGCGGCCGGGCATACAACCCGGACCGGTTTGTGACGTCGGAAGAAAAGCCCGCTTTGACGGAAGAAGCGTCCGATTTATCGGAAGAAGAGCCGGTCGGGACGGAGTACGGCGCAGCCGGCGACGTTGAAGACGAGGCGGACGGCGGGCAGACGCCGGACGGCGATGACGGCGCAGAAGAAGAGGATAATAAGGACGAATAACAAGTCATGTACGCAGCGCATGGCTTTATAAGAGGTGAACGGCATGTTGAAATCGATTGAAGTATCCGGTAAGAGTGAAGACGAGGCCATCCAGACGGCTCTGAATCAGCTGGGTCTCGGACGCGACGAGGTTTCCGTGGAGATCATCGAGCGGGCGAAAGCAGGTTTTCTGGGATTGAAAAGTGCGCCGGCTGTCGTGAAAGTGACCTACGAATCCGCGGAAACGAACGCCGAACACGTGGAAATCTTCTTAAAGGGATTGTTTCTGCGCATGGGCATCAAGGCCAAGCCGGAAATCACCGAGGCGGACGGCGTCGTTTCCGTCAACCTGACCGGAGAGGACCCGGGCATGCTCATCGGGCGGCGCGGAGAGACGCTGGACGCCATTCAGCATCTGACCAACTATGTGATCAACCGGAACGCATCCGGGCGCGTCCGAGTCAACGTCGACACGGAAAACTACAGGCAGCGGCGCAACGAGGCGCTCGAACGCCTGGCAGACAAGGTGGCGGCCAAGGCCGTGAAGTACAAGAGGAACATGACGCTGGAACCGATGAATTCCTACGAGCGTCATATTATCCACACAGCCCTCCAGGAATATGAAAACGTCACGACCTATTCGATCGGCACGGAACCGAACCGCCGCGTTGTCGTTGTCTACGAGCGCAAGGGCGGGACAAAACCGGCGCCGACGTTTAGGGAGTGGTGCTGAACAAAAGAGTATAAGGGGAGTTATTTATGGTTATCGATAAAGTAAGGGAGCTCTTGGCATCGCAGCTCGAGATGGACGTGGAAAAAATCGAAAAGGACACGGACATTGTCAACGACCTGGGCGCCGATTCTCTCGATATCGTCGAAATGATCATGATGCTGGAAGAGGAATTCGGGATCGTCATCACCGACGAGTCCATCTACGGCTACAAGACCGTCGGGGAGATCGCCGCATTTATCGAGGCGGAACTGGAAAAAAACAACGCATAG
>CAYMLM010000063.1:0-13245 GCA_964391385.1 uncultured Papillibacter sp. | reverse complement strand
AGATAATGAGCGGTGACTGGAGTTCAGACGTGTGCTCTTCCGATCTAGCGTCGTGCGTCAATAACCATACTCCGACGTGACATCCGTCGACGGGATTCCCGTGCCGCCGTAGATGTCCAGCGTGATGTCCACTTCCTCGCCCTCATAGAACGAGTAGATTCCGTCGGCCCTGTAATACACCGTGTCCGGTCCGAAGAGCTCGTAGGTGTCATACCAGTATGTCCCGGCCGCGTACTCGATGGTATAGTCCCCGGGCGGAACCGCCAAATACCAGTCGTAATCCGTATGGTCGCTGTAAATATAAAACGCCATGACCACGCTGCCGTCGTAGGCATCGATCAGCTGTACAACATAATCCAGGTCGGAGCTCGTGTTGACGGCGATCCAGCTCGAATTATCGGTGTCGTTCAGGAGGAAGACATACCCGTCGTCCGGCCAGCTTTCGTCAAAATGCGTCGTATACCCGAGGTAATCATCCATCCAAAAAGAGCCGTATCCGTCGAGATAGACCTGTACGCCCCCCGTCTCAACGCTGAAAACGGTGTAATCATAATTGAGAAGCAGATCGATGACCGAGTCCTGATATGTAAAGGAATAAGCAAACCCGTTGAGCCATTCGCCGTAATAATAGAAGTCGGACGCGTAAGCGGTGTCCATGCCGGTATCTTCAAGGGCAAAAACAATTTCATCCGCCGACGCGGTGTCAAAGAGCGCCAAAAACTCGCTCAGGTTGCTGTAGGTGTAATCGTCTGCGTAGATTTCGCCGTTGTCGCTGCCGGCGCTCGGGCCGATGCTGGTGATGATGCCGTTGTCGCCGAAGTGGTAGTCGTCGTCAATGCCGTAGTCGTCGCTGGGCTCCTCGCTGGGTTCCTCGCTGGGCTCGGCACTCTCGTCCTCATCCTCGTCTTCGTCTTCGTCCTCGTCCTTGTCGTCCTCGTCCTCGTCCTCATCCTCATCGTCATCATCCGCGTTGACGCTGCTGTTGTTATTGGACAGGCTTGGGTTGTTTTTTGCGGCCAGCTTAGTATACAGGAATATGCCGCCGCCGATGAGGCAAAGCCCGACGACCACAGCTATGATGATGATGAGAAGCCTGTTGCCGCCGGAACCGCCGGGGCGGTTCGGTCCCCTCTGATAATTCTGCGGCGCGCCCGGATAGTTCTGCGGCGCGCTTTGGTAGTTCTGGGAACCGGCTTGATAATAGTTGCCCGGGCCGCCCTGTGTGCCGCCGGCCTGATAATAGCCGTCCTGGCCGGCCGGTGCGCCGCCAGGCTGATAAGCGCCGCCGGGACCGCCCGCCGTCCCGGCGTGATAGGTTCCGCCGGTCTCCGGCGTATACGTTCCGCTGCCCGCCGGCCGGTTTAAGTCGGGAGGCGGCGGTGCTCCCATTTTTGTCCCGCAGGCTGGGCAAAAAACAGCGTTGTCTTTAAGCTGATTGCCGCATTTCGGGCAAAACTTCATAACCATACTCCCCTCAGGTTTTATTTTATTCTCCGATATCCCGAATGTCTCCAATATACGCTAATAATTTATCACACTACTATAGTTCGTGTAAATAGTTTAAATACTAAAAGCGTTTGTAACAGAGCGCTTCTGATCCGGTCGGTTTTTGATCATCGAAGGCTCTTCATTCAAAGATATGAAGACCGGACTTGACCAATCACTTTCAGGGAAAAAAAGCGCGCCGCATCCTGCTTCAAGGGCAGTCCGCGGCGCGTGCTCTCAGGGTTCCGACGTATATTGTCCCGCGCTTTTTTTTCTTCGCCGGACAGCCTCGCTCAGCAGGTATTCGATCTGCCCGTTCAAAGAGCGGAAATCCTCATCCGCCCAGGCGACCAGCTCCTTCCAGAGTGATTGCGACATCCGGAGCAGGACCTGCTTTTTGTCTTTATCGGTATTCTCCATGCCTCAACCACCCCTTCGGAAGCCACGCTTATTTGTCCGGTGTTTGGTTTGACGGCTTTTAATCCGTCAATAGATCGAGCCGCTGTTGACGACCGGCTGGGCGTCCTTGTTCCCGCACAGGACGACCAGGAGGTTGGAGACCATCGCGGCCTTGCGCTCCTCGTCAAGACGGACGATCTCCTTTTCGCTGAGCTTTTCAAGCGCCATTTCGACCATGCCGACCGCACCCTCCACGATCATCTGGCGCGCGTCGATGATGGCCGTCGCCTGCTGCCGCTGCAGCATGGCCGCGGCGATTTCGGGCGCGTACGACAGGTGGGTGATCCTGGCCTCCAGAATCTCAAGGCCGGCGATCTCCGTCTTCTCCTGGATCTCGGCCTTGATCTTTGCCGCGATCTCCTGGCTGCTGCCGCGCAGCGTCTTTTCATTGTCGTCTCCCGACACGTCGTACGGGTACAGCCGCACGATGTTGCGCAGCGCCGAATCGGCCTGAATGGAGAGATATTCCTTGAAGTTGTCGACGTTGAAAACGGCCTTGGCGGTATTAACGACGCGCCAGATGACAACAATACCGATGATGATGGGATTTCCCAGCAGGTCGTTTATTTTCTGCGTGTTGTTGTTGAGCGTCATAGCCTTGAGGGATATCTTCTTATTTTGCAGCTGAATCTGCTGATTATTCTTGCCGGTTACCGAGGCCTCCGCCGTAATGGTAACGGCCGCCGGAGGATGTGACGCCGGGTTGACGGCCGTGACAAAGGGATTGACGAAGAAGAAACCTTCGCCCTTGAGCGTCCCGTAGTACCGGCCGAACAGCGTCAGGACATACGCCTCGTTTGGTTTTAAGACCTTCAGTCCCGCAAAGAGTATGGGACCGACCAGACAGGCATACAGGCCGCCCGCAACCAGTAAAACGACGCCCGCTGTGACAAGCCTGCCGTCGGACGCAAGGATTGCGCCGATGATAAACGCGGCGATCGCTGCCAGCATAAGCAGGATGTTAAGGAGCAGCATCGCCATGCCGCTTATGTATTTTGGTTCGATTTCCTCAAAGACCGTTTCTTTTATAGCCGCCATGATGGATCACTCCTGTCCCGTATTATGATATCAATGTGATATCATAATCATATTAATATCCAGTCTGCTGTTTGTCAATAGGCCGGCGCACTTTTTTTCAAGCGCGATACGCCGTTCGATTTATTGCCTTCTTTGGCGGACATGACATTGACGCCGGTTTCCATATTTCATATAATGGCCTTGCAACGTATAAAAGAAACCGGGAGGGATTTATATAGAAACGCTGCGCAATAAAAAAGGATTCATCGTCGATATGGACGGCGTGCTTTATCACGGCGATCACCTGCTCGACGGCGTCCGGGAATTTGTCGGCTGGCTTTACGCGGAAAAAAAGAAATTTCTGTTTCTGACGAACTCCAGCGGACGGTCGCCGAAGGAGCTCCAGCAGAAGCTTTCGCGCATGGGGCTCGATGTCGACGAGAGCCATTTTTACACAAGCGCCCTGGCCACTGCGAAGTTTTTAAGCCGCCAGCAGCCGGGCTGCAGCGCTTACGTCATCGGCGAGCCGGGCCTTTATAACGCCCTGCACGACGCCGGGATAACCATCAACGACGTCAATCCCGATTATGTTGTCGTCGGCGAGACGGACGGCTACAACTACGAAAAGATTTGCCGCGCGTCCCGGCTTGTCTCGGGCGGGGCCAAGCTGGTCGGCACCAATTCCGACCTCACCGGGCCGAGCGAGACGGGCATCATCCCGGCCTGCCGCGCGCTCATTTCACCCATCGAGCTGACGACCGGGCGCAGCGCCTATTACGTCGGGAAGCCAAACCCGCTGATGATGCGGACGGGCCTGAACATGCTGGGCGTCCACTCGGAGGAGACGGCCATGATCGGCGACCGGATGGACACCGATATCATTGCCGGCATCGAAAGCGGCCTGGATACCGTACTGGTGCTCTCCGGCGTCACGTCTCGCGCGAGCATGGCCAAGTACCCGTACCGCCCGCGTCTTGTGCTCGACGGCGTCGGCGACATACCGCCGGGCTGACGGCCGGCGCCGCCCGAACGCGCGCAAATTTCTGGCTTACCGAAGGAAGACGGCATACATGAACTGGTTTGCGGAACTCGTGAAAAACGGCGTGCTTGTCAGCGGCGCCGCGGCTTGGCTGGCCGCGCAGATACTCAAGACGATCATCCACGCCGTCATCAATAAAAAACTGGACCTGCCCCGTCTCGTCGGAGACGGCGGCATGCCCAGCAGCCATTCGTCGACCGTTACGGCCATCGCCACGACCTGCGGGCTGCAGTACGGCCTTGCGTCCTTCGAGTTCGGCGTCACGGTGATTTTTGCGTTTATCGTGATGCACGACGCGATGGGCGTGCGGCTGGAGACGGGAAAGCAGGCCAAAATTATAAACGAAATCGTCGACTTTATCGATTCGATGGGCAAAGACCTGTCCCCGGAGGAGAAGCTCAAGGAGTTTGTCGGCCATACGCCGCTGCAGGTGGTTGCCGGCGCGCTTTTGGGGATCATCGTGGGTTTGGTGATCAGAATTTGAGAGCTGCGCGAAACGCGTATCGGCGCTGCGCGCGGGGAGATCTATGGAAGAGAAATTCAGGCGGGCGAAGGCCGCCGACTTTGAAGCGGTGGCGGCCCTGTACGAAAAAGCCGTGTCAGGCCTTCGTTCGAAACAGATCGATCAGTGGGACGAGATCTACCCGGACAGGAAGACGCTTCGCGCCGATATTCGAAGGCGCCAGATGTTTGTCCTGACGCGGGATCGGCAGATTGTCTCGGCTGTCGTCATCAATAAGGTGCAGCACGAGCTGTATAAGACGGCCGCATGGTCGTACGGCAGGCCCGCCGTCCTGCACAGGCTGTGCGTCCACCCGGAATATCAGCATCTTGGCGTCGGGAGGGCCACGGTCCTCTGCGCGGAACGGCAGCTGAGGAAAAAACGCAGGCGTTCGGTCCGGCTGGACGCGTTCCTTCAAAACCCGGCGGCCCTGCGGCTGTACGAAGGTCTGGGGTATAGAAAAGTCGGATTGGTGCACTTTCGCAAGGGCGAATTCGGCCTGTACGAAAAAAGCCTCACGGACGGTGGGGGCGGACAGGCTGCCGCGCGGCAGTTGTCCGTATAACACCGGGAAACAGGTAAATCTTGTCGCGTCAACGCGAAGGCAGACAACAACTGCCTGAGGAGGGGAGACCATGCCGATTATCGGAGCATTCATCCTGCCGCATCCGCCGATCATCCTGCCGGAGGTCGGACACGGAGAGGAAAAGCATCTTCAGAAGACGGCCGATGCGTTTAACGAGGTGGCCGAAAGAATCGGAGACCTCGCGCCCGAGACGATCGTTCTCACGTCGCCGCACAGCGTCATGTACGCCGATTATCTGCACATATCGCCCGGCGCGGGCGCTTCGGGCGACATGCGCCGGTTCCGCGCGCCCGGCGTCGCCGTCCGGGCCGAGTATGACCGCGAATTTGTCACGGCGCTTGAAGAGCGGGCGCGGGTCGCCGCCATCCCGGCCGGGACTCTGGGCGAGCGGGATGCCGCGCTTGACCACGGGACGGTCATTCCGCTCAAATTCGTCAACGACAGATATACCGGTTACAGGCTCGTGCGGACCGGGCTTTCCGGCCTTTCGATGGCCGAGCATTACCGGTTCGGCCAATGCATCCGCGACGTCTCGGACGCGCTCGGGCGCCGCGTCGTGCTGATTGCCAGCGGCGACCTGTCGCACAAGCTGAAGGCCGACGGGCCGTACGGATACGCCGAGGAAGGCGTGCGGTTCGACCGGGAGATCACACAGGCGATGGCCGAGGGCGATTTTATGAAGTTTTTGAGCTTCACGCCGGAATTTGCCGAGAAGGCGGCGGAATGCGGCCTGCGCTCCTGCGTGATCCTGGCCGGGGCGCTCGACGGCAAACGCGTCGAACCGGAGCTGCTGTCTTACGAGGGGCCGTTCGGCGTCGGCTACGGCATCGCGTCGTTCACCCCGACGGGTGACGACCCCAGCCGGCGGTTTTTGGATGCGTATTTGAAACATGAGGAAGACCGGCTCAAGGCCGTCAAGGACGGCGAGGACTCTTACGTCCGGCTTGCCCGGCATTCCGCGGAGCATTTTGTGAAGACGGGACGGCGGGCAAAGCTGCCGGACGGCCTGCCGCCGGAGCTGCTCAATGCGCGCGCCGGCGTGTTCGTGTCTCTGAAAAAGCACGGGAATCTGCGCGGCTGCATCGGCACCATCTCGCCGGTCACCGGAAGCGTGGCCGAAGAGATCCTGAGAAACGCCGTTTCCGCCTGCTCGGAGGACCCGCGGTTCGACCCGGTGCGCGGGGACGAGCTGGACGCGCTCGTCTACAGCGTCGACGTGCTGTCGCCGTCCGAGCCGGTCGCGTCGGAAGACGCGCTCGACGTGAAGCGGTACGGCGTGATCGTCTCGTCGGGCCACAAGCGCGGGCTGCTCCTGCCGAATCTGGAGGGCGTGGACACGGTTGACGACCAGGTCGCCATCGCCAGGCAGAAGGCCGGTATCCGGCCGGGGGAGCCGGTTCGGCTCGAGCGTTTCGAGGTGGTGCGCCACACGTGAGGACAGTCTGTGACATTTGCCCGCACCGCTGTAAGCTGGAAGAAGATCAGGTAGGCCTCTGCCGGGCGAGGGTGAACAGGGGCGGCGTCGTCACCAGCCTCAACTACGGGCGCCTGACGGCCCTGGCGCTCGACCCCATAGAGAAAAAGCCGCTGTACCGCTTTGAGCCCGGCAGCTTCGTTCTCTCGGCCGGGAGTTTCGGCTGCAATATGAAATGCCCGTTTTGCCAGAACTGCGACATTTCGATGGCGGACGGGGAAACGTCCCAAACCGCGCACTACCCGCCGGAGCGCCTGGCCGACAAAGCGCTGGAGCTGCGTTCGTCGGGCAACATCGGCCTGGCTTACACCTACAACGAACCGCTCGTCGGTTACGAGTTCGTGCGGGACTGCGCGCGGCTTATCCGGGAGCGCGGCCTTTTTAACGTCGTGGTGACGAACGGCTATATCTGCCGGGAGCCTCTTCTGGCGCTCCTGCCGCTCATCGACGCGATGAACATCGACCTCAAGGGCTTTACGGACGCGTTTTACAGAAAGCTCGGCGGAGACCTGGAGACGGTCAAAGCGACGATCGAAGCGTCGGCAAAAAGCTGCCACATCGAGGTGACGACGCTCGTCATACCGGGTGAAAACGACGGCGATGCCGAGCTGGAGGAACAGTCTGAATGGCTGGCCGGTATCTCGCCCGAGATACCGCTGCATCTGACGCGCTTTTTTCCGAGATACAGGTATTCCGACAAAAAGCCGACGCCGCCGGAGACGATTTACCGGCTGCGCGACATCGCGCGCCGCCACCTCAAATACGTCTACACCGGCAATCTTTGAGCTGTAGGCCCATGGAAAAAGGGATTCTTCACGTTGAAGAATCCCTTTTGTCATAGGTTTATGATACTACATTACTCACAGCGGGATATGTATCGCCTTTTCCTCGTCATCCAATGTGTACCCGCTTTCGAAAAGGCGGATGCACGCGTCCACAACGTCCCGATTGTACTTGATCCCGGCCTGCAGCTTGATCTCCTTAAGCGCCGTATCCAGACCGAGCGCGGGACGGTACGGCCGGTGCGAAACCATTGCCTCGACGACGTCCGCGACAATGAGGAGCTTGGCCTCGGCGCATATCTCGCTGTCGGTGAGCCCCCTCGGGTATCCGCTGCCGTCGGCACGCTCATGGTGCTGATAGATGGCGTTGCAGACGGTATCTGGCAGATTGGCCTTTATGATCATCTCGTAGCCCTTCCGGGCGTGTATTTTAATCATTTCGTATTCCAGCGGCGACAGCCTGCCCGGTTTTGACAGGATTTCCGCCGGAATGCAGATTTTCCCGATGTCGTGTACGTATCCGATCGTCCGGATGAGTTCGGCCGTCTCGCTGCTCAGGCTCATCGTCTCCGCGATTGCGGCCGACAGGTTCCCGACGCGCCGCTGATGCCCGGCCGTGTACGGATCCCTGGCTTCGACCACGGACGTTAAGAGGTAGATGATCCCCTGCGTGACGCGCTCTAGGGAGCCGGTCCGCTTTTCAACAAGAGCCTCGAGCTGTTTCTGATAGTAGATGTTTTCTTCTTCCAGCATTGCTTTTTCGTCGATCAGCTGCTTAACTTTGAGCGCGTTTTTTACGGCCTTTATGAGGATGGCCTTGCTGATCGGCTTCGTCAGATAATCGTTTGCGCCCGTCTGGACGGCCTTGACGGCGGTGTCGACGGATGGCTCGCCGGTCATGATGATGACCTGAAGCGCTGTTGAGGTATTCCGGATTGTCGCCAGCAGATCGATGCCTGAGGTCTTCGGCATAATGATATCCGTCAGCACAACGTCGTATGTTTCTTCCGAGAGCATTTGGCAGGCAGAGGCTGCATCCCCCGTCGCTTCGGCGTCGATCCCCTCGTTTTTCAAAAACTCACACAGTGTCGTACGGATGCTTTTTTCGTCGTCGACGATTAAAACCCTGCTCATACCCGACTCCTTTCAGGCGTACTGCGCTCAAAGCGTCCAGCCGTTGTCGGCCGGCAGCTCCAGAATGAAATTTGTGTATTTCCCCGGTTCCGATTTGAATGAGATCGTACCGTGATGCTCGTTGACGATGCCGTAGCTGATCGACAGGCCGAGGCCTGTCCCGATTTCCTTGGGCTTCGTCGAAAAGAACGGCTCAAAGATCCTGTCGCGCACCTCGGTCGGAATGCCGTTGCCGTTATCCAGGACGCTCAGGCGCAGCCACCGGCGGCTGCCGCTTTCAAATTCGTTGCAGCGTACACTAATGACCTTGTTTTTATCGTAACCCTGATATTTCTCGTTGAGTGCGTCGCGGGCATTTGTCAGCAGGTTCATGATGACCTGCTGTATCTGCTGGCTGCGGCACTTGATATCCGGCAGACCGTCGTCCAGCTGAAGGTCGAGGGTGATCTGGTCCTTCTTGATGACGGTGTTGACGAGCGAAACGGTCTGGCCGATGATGTCGTAAATGCTCGCGTAGCTGTGGGACTGTTTTTCGTGGCGGGAAAACTGCAGGAGGTTTTTGACAATGACAGAAATGCGTTCTGTCTCGTGGACGATCTCGCGGGCGTAGTCGGCGCCGGCTGACTGCGCGTCCGATAAGTCGAGAATGAGCTGGGCATAGTTCATGATCCCGTTGAGCGGATTGTTGATCTCATGCGCGACGCCGCCGGCCAGCGTGCCGATGGCCTCCAGCTTTTGCTGCTGCCGCAGCTGGGCCTCCAGCTCCCGTTCTTTCTGCTTCATTTGTATTCTTTCGGTGATATCACGCACGATGATGATGTGCGCGTTATGCCCTTTATAGACGACGGGTACGGTCGTAGCCTCGACATTGATATACGAGCCGTCCAGCCTTTCGTAGATCAATTCAATGGGCGTCAAAATCACGGTCTCTGTCCGCAGCCTTTTCATGTAGTCTTTGACAGCCGGATGAAAATCGGGGTGAATTACGGTGAAACCGGATTTGCCGAGCAGGTCCTCTTCGCGCTCGGCGCCGAGCATCGTCAAGCCGGCTTTGTTGACAAAAACGAAATCCCCCTTGTCCATGACGAAAATCGCCTCGCGCGCGTTGTCGACCAGAGCCCGGAAGCGCTCTTCGCTCTCCCTGAGCGCCTTAAGCGCGGCACCGCGCTCGGAGATATCGTGAACGATTGAGTATAAAAGCGTGCGCCCGCCTATGACGATGGGACCCGTATAAACCTCGACATCAACAGCCTGTCCCGACGCGAGCTTGTCCTTGAAATAGTAATGGTGAAGCTTGTCTTCTGAAATATCGGCTATGCTTTCATGGATAATCTCCTCCGGCAGCGTATTGATTTGGGAGATCCTCATGCCCTTGAGCTCATCTATCGGCCAACCGTAAAATTTGACGGCCGACGGGTTGGCGTCGACAATCCGGCCTCCATCGGGATCGATGATCAGCATGGGCGCATGGTTGCTGTGGAACAGGCTCTTGTATCTTGACTCCGCTTCCGTGATATGCGTCGTCGCTTCGTTATACTCAGTCTGCCGTAAAAGCAGCAGAGCGAGCAGGACGACTACGACGGGATAGACGAGCAGGATGGGCAGGCTGATCTGTCCGAGCGTAAAAAGCGCCGTTTCCAACGGCATGAGAAGCATACAAGCCAGCATCACGATATGTACGACAATGCCGAAAACATAGAGCTTCAGCCATCTGAAACGCGTTCGCTCAAGCTTGACAAAATGACGGAAAAGAAGTCCGATTACAAAAGCCGTGGCGATCGTCGCGCAGCCGGGTAAAGCGCCGACGCCGCCGATCAGGATTCTGTAGACAATCGTCATGGCCGACGCGACGGATGCGGGTACCAGGCCGAATATCAGTGCTGTTACGCCGATGAGAATGGTCCGCGTATCGAAGAATAACCCCGGGTGCAAGGTGAAGGGCAAGGACATGATCGTAATCCCAATCAGGCCGATCAAAAGACCGTTGAACAGGGGGATGAATCTCTTGAGGCGAAGACGGAAGATGTAACTGATCTCGTAGATGATACTCAGCGAGAGCAGCAGCGCCGCGTTATTCACAATCGGCAAGATGACAGAGATGACCATTGTATCCTCCCTTGAATAATATCGGCATATTTAACCGAAAAACAAAACAAAAAAATATAGAAAATGTTGTACTATGCATAGATAATAAAGCATATTGTCGACAAATTCAAGAATTATGGGGAAATTATTGTAATAATTACACATTTTTTCGCAGCCGTAACTGTCGGGACACAGGTTCGTTCAGACTCAGGAT
Source organism: uncultured Papillibacter sp. (assembly GCA_964391385.1). GTDB lineage: Bacteria > Bacillota > Clostridia > Oscillospirales > Oscillospiraceae > Sporobacter. Next base: position 2,468 of record CAYMLM010000063.1, on the reverse strand, counting down.
ATGGATGAAGAATGAAAAAGCTGAAGGAAGTTAAGCATCCTTCAGCTTCTTAAAGCTTGGCATTTTGCTGATGTGACCAAACGCGTAACAGATGCCGCGCTGGAATTTGTGACTAGTAAGCCGCACACTTATGTCATTTTGTCCCGGTATGCCGCTTCGTCCTTGATCTCTTTTCGGAAAGCGTCCAACGCTTCCTCCCGGCGTTCGTTTTTTGCTTCAAGCTCGTGTTTTGTTTTCTCGTTATCCGTGGCACGGATCATTTCGTTGGCTTTTCGGATATTACGAAACGTTCCGTCGATGCTGTTTTGCAGGTGTTCCACGTTGTCGGCCCTGTTATCGGGATTTCTTTTCATGGATTTTACTCCTTTTTCATCATTTTTTTGCGTCCTTATTATTGGCGGATGCGGCAGTTTCATTCATCCGGCCGATATTGAAAACAGGGCAAAAAAAAGAAGCCGCATCCGTGACGGCTTCTTTTTTTACGTTTTTTCAAACGCTGTTGCTTACGCTTCGGGTTCGAACTGGTCTTTGGTTGCGCCGCAGACGGGACAGACCCAGTTGTCGGGGATGTCCTCGAAAGCGGTACCCGGGGCAATGCCGCTGACGGGATCGCCGGCCGCGGGGTCATACACATAGCCGCAAACGATACAGACATATTTTTTCATGGTGACAGCCTCCTTCGAAATAGTGTTTTATAAACGAGCCCTCTATGCCAGAAAGCCCTTGAGGATCGTCTCCTCGGCTTCCGTTTCCGTCAGCCCCAAGCACATCAGCTTCGTCAGCTGCTCCGAGGCAATCTTGCCGATGGCGGCCTCGTGTATCAGGTTGGCGTCGGAGTGAAGCGCCGTAATCTCCGGGATCGAGGAGACCTGAGCATCGTCCATAATAATGGAGTCGCACTGGATATGCCCCCGGCATTTATCATACCCGCGCAGGACCAGGTGGAAGACCTGCCTGGACGTGTTCTGCGCCACCGAGCGCGATATGATCTGGGCCGAAGCGTCCTCCTCCAGAAGCTCCACGGTGATATTTGATTCCGCGAACTGATCCAGATATGTCAGCAGCCTTTCCGTGACAATGAGCCTGGCGCCGCGGTGCAGCTTCACAAGCGTGTCGCGCTTGGTGCTGTCGACGCCCTTGATCTGCGCCATTTCGAGCTCTGCCACGCCGCCCTCCTCGATCTCGATGATGGTCGTCGGGTTTAAAACGCGCTCGCTCTTGTCGTCTCCCTCGCCGTAATGCTTCTCGATATACTTCATCCGAGCGCCCCGGCGCACGAAAAACTCATGCACGCCGTCGTGCTCGGCTTTACTGCCGCTCGTGTTGTGGATGCCGCAGCCGGCAACGATGACGATATCCGAGTTTTCTCCGACCTCGAACGTATTGTAGACAAGGTCGTCCATGCTTTGCGACAGGATCACAGGGATATGGACGCTTTCATTTTTTGTATTCGGCTTGATGATGACGTCGATGCCCGGCTTGTCGGTCTTTGTCACGATATCTATATTGGCCGTGGTCCTGCGGCCTTCACCCGCGCCGTTTTTCCGGATATTGTAGGCCCCCTGCGGGATTTCGTGGAGGTCGGCCACCTCTTTCAGGAGTTTTTTATCGGTTGCACTCAACATCGATGCGTTCCTCCTTCACACAGCCTATTCGGCACCGGCAGGTGTCGTCGAACGTCAGGATGCCCTCGAGAAATTTCTCCTGAGTGGTGATCTCGCTGATTTTGCCGTCCGAAACGAGAATGACCGCGTCGGCCAGGCGAAGGATGCGCTCCTGATGCGAGATGATGATGATGGTCGCGTCTGTTTTGTCATTGAGGGTACGGAAGGTTTCGGTCAGCTTCTGGAAACTCCACAGGTCGATGCCGGCTTCGGGCTCGTCGAACAGCGCGACCTTCAGCTCCCGGGCCAAGATGCTCGCGATTTCGATCCGTTTGAGCTCGCCGCCGGAAAAGCTGGCATTGATCTCCCTGTTGATGTAATCCTGCGCGCACAGACCCACTTCATAAAGAAGCGAGCAGTAATCCACTTTGCTGTCCGCTCCGGCGGCCAGTTTCAGAAAATCCCCGACCTTCAGGCCCTTGAAACGGGCAGGCTGCTGGAACGCGTAACCGATCCCGAGACGCGCGCGCTCGGTGATTGACAGCCCGGTGATGTCGGCGCCGTCCAAGAGTATGCGGCCTTCGGTTGCCTGATAAATGCCCATGATGGCTTTGGCAAGAGAAGACTTCCCGCCGCCGTTCGGGCCTGTCATGACATAGATTTTTTTATCCTCAAGCGTCAGGTCGATATCGCGGAGTATATCGACATTGCCGTTTTCGTCCCGGGCTGTAACGCTGACGCCTTTGAGCTGCAGCATGGTTTTACCTCCAATCATGCCGGCTGTCGCTGCGCCGCCCCTATGCGCCGGGGCGGCAAAAGATCGGAAGAGCGTCGTGTAGGGAAAGAGTGTAGGATAGGGTGTTG
>CAYMLM010000062.1:0-13617 GCA_964391385.1 uncultured Papillibacter sp. | reverse complement strand
CGTTTCGAGCTGACGATCAAGGCCTTCGCGCCGCACATGAAGATCATTGCTCCGTGGCGCGAGTGGAGCATCAAAAGCCGCGACGAGGAGATCGACTACGCCGAGGCGCACAACGTCCCCTTAAAGATCAGCCGCGAGACGAACTATTCCAAGGATAAAAACCTCTGGCACTTATCCCACGAGGGCCTTGATCTGGAGGACCCCGGCAACGAGCCGCAGTACAACAAAGCGGGCTTTCTGGAAATGGGCGTTTCCCCGGAAAAGGCTCCCGACAAACCGCAGTACGTCGAAATCGAATTCGACAAAGGCGTTCCCGTAGCCGTGGACGGCGTCAGAATGAAAGCCAGCGACATCATCAAAAGGCTCAACGAGCTTGGCGGGCGAAACGGCATCGGGCTTTTGGACCTCGTGGAAAACCGCCTCGTCGGGATGAAGAGCCGCGGCGTTTACGAAACGCCGGGCGGCGCGATTCTCTATCACGCGCACGAGGTGCTCGAGACGGTCTGCCTCGACAAGGAAACGTCTCACCTTAAGAGTCAGCTGGCCGTCCGGTTTGCCGAGCTCGTCTACAACGGCCAGTGGTACACGCCGCTCAGGCAGGCGCTGTCGGCGTTCGTGGACAAGACGCAGGAGACCGTCACCGGCAAAGTCCGGCTGAAGCTCTACAAAGGCAATATCATAAACGCCGGCGTATGGAGCGATTACAGCCTTTACAGCGAGACGCTGGCCTCCTTCGGCGAGAGCGACTACAACCAGAAGGACGCGGAGGGCTTCATCAATCTCTTCGGCCTGCCGATCCAGTCAAAAGCGATCCTTGACGAGCAGCGCGGGAAAAAATCCTGACCTGCCGACGTAAACGAAGATGAGTTGTCTGTCAGCAGTTCAAAAAATACAGTTCTTTAATATATTGAACTCCAGTTCAGTATATTGAACACCGCTTCAATATTTCATCACTCTGATATTTCTCTTTGACGAAAGGATAAAGCCATGAAACTTTGGTCCGGACGGTTTTCGAGCGAAACAGACGCGCTGGTCAACGAGCTCAACGCGTCGCTCCCGTTTGACAAGCGGCTGTACAAAGAGGATATAACCGGCTCCATCGCGCACGCGTCCATGCTGGGCCGGCAGGGGATCATCGGCACCGACGAGGCCGATAAAATCGTCGCCGGGCTCAAGAGCATCCTGCGCGACATCGAGGCGGGAGACTTTGAGTTCAATCTGTCCGACGAGGACATTCACATGAGCGTCGAGACCGCGCTCACGCAGCGCATCGGCGACGCGGGCAAGCGCCTGCACACGGCGCGCAGCCGGAACGACCAGGTCGCGCTGGATTTCCGGATGTATCTCAAAAAAGAAATCGCCCTGATGACGCGCGGCGTACTGGAGCTGATGGATGCTCTCATAAAGCTCGCGGCGGCAAACACGGGTGCGATCATGCCCGCGTACACGCATCTGCAGCGCGCACAGCCGACGACGTTCGCCCATTACATGTGCGCGTACGCCAACATGCTCCGCCGCGACGTGACGCGGCTGGAGGACTGCCTTGAGCGTATGGATGAGATGCCGCTCGGGAGCGGCGCGCTCACGGGCACGACGTATCCCATCGACCGGCAGAGCGTCGCGGACGCGCTGGACTTTGCCGGTATTACGGAAAACAGCCTGGACGGCGTGTCCGACCGGGATTACGCCATCGAGCTGCTCGGCGCGCTGTCGATCCTCATGATGCACCTGTCGCGCTTTTCCGAGGAGATCATCCTGTGGTGTTCGTGGGAATTTCGCTTCGTCGAGCTGTCGGACGCCTACGCCACCGGCTCGTCGATCATGCCGCAGAAGAAAAACCCCGACGTCGCCGAGCTTGTGCGCGGAAAAACCGGACGCGTCTACGGCAGCCTCATGGGGCTACTGACCGTTATGAAGGCGCTCCCGCTGGCGTACAACAAGGATATGCAGGAGGACAAGGAGCAGGTCTTCGACGCGGTTGACACCGTGCGGCGGATCCTGCCGGTCTTCGCCGCGATGCTCGAAACGATGACGGTCAAACCGGAGAACATGCGCCGCGCCGCGTCCGAGGGCTTTATCAACGCCACCGACTGCGCCGACTACCTTGTGAAAAAGGGCCTGCCGTTCCGGGACGCGTACACGGTCATCGGAAAGCTCGTGAGCGCCTGCATCGAGCGCGGGCAAACGCTCGAGACGCTCCCGCTGGAGACATATAAGCTTTTCTCGCCGCTCTTTGAGGGCGACGTTTACGAAGCCGTCAGACTTGAAACGTGCGTGGAGCAGCGAAGCGTGCCGGGCGGACCGGCTAAATCGTCCGTTCTCGCGCAGCTTCAAAGCCTGCGGGCGTTCCTGACGGAAAGGGAGACATAGAAACGAGGGTTTAGGATGAAACCAAAAGTCTATATAGACGGACAGGAGGGCACGACCGGGCTGCAGATTTACGAGCGGCTCGGCGGACGCGCCGATCTGGAGCTGCTGCGGATCGATCCCGACAAGCGCAAGGACACGGATGAGCGGAAAAAACTCCTAAACGCCGCCGACATCGTCATCCTCTGCCTGCCGGACGACGCGGCGCGCCAGGCCGTCTCGCTCATCGACAATGCCAGCACGCGCGTCATCGACGCGTCGACGGCGCACCGGACGGCGCCGGATTGGGTCTACGGATTCCCGGAGCTGTCGAAGCGGCAGCGGGACCTGATCCAAACGGCAAGGCGCGTGGCCAATCCCGGCTGCCACGCCACGGGCTTTCTGGCCATGGTCTATCCGCTGATGAAGCTCGGCATCCTGCCGGACGACTATCCGCTCGCGTGCTTTTCGCTGACCGGCTATTCCGGCGGCGGCAAGCAGCGCATCCGCGAGTACGAGGAAGAGAAGACGCCCGACATGTTCGCGCCGAAGCTCTACAAGCTGGACTTAAAGCACAAGCACCTGCCGGAAATCATGGCCGTGTCCGGCCTGAAGCGCACGCCGGTATTCTGCCCCGTGATCGACGACTACTACAAGGGCATGGCGACGACGATCCCGCTGCACAACGCGCTGCTCACCGGAGCGCCGTCAACCGGCGCGCTCCTCGACGCGTTCGGCGACTATTACGCGGGAGAGCGTTTCGTATCTGTCATCGGCCGGCCCGACGGCGGCATGCTCGAGAGCAATTGGGGCATGGACACAAACCAGCTGCAGATCTCCGTCAACGGCAACGGCGACACGACGATCGTCACGGCGCGCTTCGACAATCTCGGCAAGGGCGCGTCCGGCGCCGCCGTTCAGAACCTGAACATAATGCTGGGCGTCGCCGAGGACACCGGCCTGTAATGGCCCGCCCGCCCGAATAAAGGAGCAGGACTTCGCCCCGCGGCCCGATTTAACCAAGACGGATGAGGTCAAGCCAGTTATTTTGAAATGAGGTCAATTCATGAAATATATCGAAGGCGGCGTGTGCGCGCCGGAGGGTTTTCAGGCGTCGGGCATCCATGTCGGCGTCAAGACGAACAATCCGGATAAAAAGGACCTGGCGCTCATTGTCTCAAGCGCGGACTGCGCCGCCGCCGCCGTCTATACAAAAAACATCGTCAAGGCCGCGCCGCTGCTGATCACAACAAAGCATCTGTCCGGCAAAAAGGCGCGGGCGGTGCTCGCCAACAGCGGCAACGCCAACGCCTGCGCGCCGAACGGAGAGGCGCACGCCGAGCGCTGCTGCGCAGCGGCGGCCGACGCGCTCGGCATCGACGCGGCCGATATCGTTGTCGCGTCGACCGGCGTCATCGGTCAGGAGCTTCCGGCCGACGTGATTGTCGCCGGCATACCGGCGCTCGTCGGCGCTCTGAGCCCAAACGGGTCTCAGGACGCGGCGCGGGCCATCATGACGACCGACACCGTCATGAAGGAGTGCGCCGCGGAGCTCACACTCGGCGGCAGGACGGTGAAAATCGGCGGCATCGCGAAGGGGAGCGGCATGATCCATCCCAACATGGGCACGCTGCTGTGCTTTATCACGACGGACTGCGCCATCGGCGCACAGACGCTGCAAAAGGCGCTGGCCGAAGCCGTGCGCGTCAGCTTCAACCGGATATCTGTCGACGGGGACACGTCGACGAACGACATGTGCTGCGTCCTGGCAAACGGCCTGGCCGGCAACGCAGCCGTCGGGGACGAAAGCGCGGACTATACCATTTTTGCCGAAGCGCTCAAAACGCTGTGCATCCGGCTCGCCGTCGAGATGGCCTCGGACGGCGAGGGCGCGACGCACCTGATCACCTGCGCCGTGACCGGCGCGCCGGATGAGACGACGGCGGAGACGCTGTCCAAATCGGTCATCTCCTCGACGCTCACGAAAGCGGCGATTTTCGGCGCGGACGCCAACTGGGGCCGGGTGCTGTGCGCCATGGGCTATTCCGGCGTCGCGTTTGATACGGACGCCGTCTCGGTGGCGTTCGCGTCTCCGGCCGGGCGCATCGACGTATGCCGGAACGGACGCGGCCTTCAGTTCGACGAAGCGCTTGCCAAACAGATACTGACCGAACATGACGTTTTGATCGACATCAATATCGGTACGGGCAGCGGTCAATGCACCTGCTGGGGCTGCGACATCACCTACGACTATATAAAAATAAACGGGGATTACAGGACATAAGCCCACCCGCCCGCCCAATAGAGGTATAGGGTTTCGCCCTATGACTGTTCAGAAGAGGTGCTTTTATGCTCAACAATATGGAACGGGCGCAGACGCTCGTCGAGGCGCTTCCTTACATCCAGAAGTATTACGGCAAGGTCGTCGTCATCAAGTACGGCGGCAACGCCATGATCAGCGCCGAGCTGTTCGACGCCGTTATGGAGGATATCATCCTCCTGCAGCTCGTCGGTATCCGCGTCGTGCTCGTGCACGGCGGCGGGCCGGAGATCAGCGCCATGCTCAAAAGGATCGGCAAGGAGTCCCGCTTCGTCAACGGCCTGCGGTATACGGACGCCGAGACGATGGAAATCGTACAGGGTGTCTTGTGCGGCAAGGTCAACAAAGACCTCGTGGCTACCCTCATCCGAAAGGGCGGCCGCGCCATCGGGCTGTGCGGGATAGACGGCAGCCTGATCGAGGCCAAAAAGATGGCGAGGGAGGACGGCGAGGACTACGGCCTCGTCGGGGACATCACGGCGGTCAATCCGTCCGTCGTTTTCAAGGCGCTCGAGGACAACACGATCCCCGTCGTGGCGACCGTGGCAACCGGCGTCGACGCCGACACGGCGTACAACATCAACGCCGACACGGCGGCCTCCAGGCTCGCCGTCGCGCTCGGCGCGGAAAAGCTCATCATCCTCACCGACACGCGCGGCGTGCTGCGCGACCCGAAGGACGATCAGACGCTCATCCACGTCATTAAAAATGCCGACGTCCCGGCCCTGCTGACGGACGGGACGATCGGGGGCGGCATGATCCCGAAGCTCGAGTGCTGTCACGAGGCGATCGTAAGCGGCGTCAAGCGCGCCCACATTCTGGACGGACGCGTCCCGCATACGATCCTCGTCGAGATGCTCACAGACGAGGGCGCGGGTACGATGATCTACTAGACGGCCTATCAAGTAAAAACCTGCAGCCAGCCAGCCCGGAACCGGCTTTACAGCCGAACACATGAGGTGATATTCTTGATCGAAATTCGCGACGGATTTGATAAGATGGATTTTATCAAAGTAACGGGGATGCTGACGAAAGCGTATTGGTGTGAAGGTATAAAAATAGACGAGGTCAAAGCGGGTGCGGCTCATTCCGCCGTTGTTGTCGGAGCGTTTCTGGACGGCGAACAGATCGGTTATGCCCGTGCCGTGTCCGACAAAATAAGATTTGCCTATATTATGGATGTTTATGTTGATGAGCGGTACCGAAGACAGGGCATCGGACAAAGGATGGTTCGGTATATACTTGAGCATGATAGCTTACAAGACGTATATCATTGGCTGCTCAGAACGAAGGATGCACACGGTGTATACGCCAAGTGCGGCTTCCAGCCTATGACAGATCCAACACCGTGGATGACACTGCAAAAACCGCGGCCTTAAAGCTGAAGCATCTTTTCCGTTACATTCAAGCAGGGCCCGATGCCCGCATCGGGCCGTCGATATTTTAAAGGAGCGATTGAATATGAACAGCACCGAAATCAAAGCTTTATATAAACTCAACGTCATGCAGACCTACGCGCGGTTCGACGTCGCGCTCGAGCGCGGCGAGGGCGCGCGGCTTTACAGCCCCGAGGGCAAGGAGTACATCGTTTTCACACGCGGCATCGGCGTCACCTGCCTCGGCTACGGCGACGCCGCTTGGGCGACTGCTGTCTTCGAACAGGCCATGAAGCTCCAGCATACGTCGAACCTGTTTTATACCGGCCCGGGCGCCGAGCTGGCCGCCGAGCTCACCAGCCGCTCCGATATGTCCGTCGCGTTTTACTGCAACTCGGGCGGAGAGGCCAACGAGGGGGCCATCAAGCTCGCGCGCAAGTACTCCTTCGACAAGTACGGCGCGGGCCGCAGCAAGATCGTGACGCTGTACCGCTCGTTTCATGGCCGGACGATCACGACGCTCGCGGCGACAGGCCAGCAGGTTTTCCACAACTACTTTTTCCCCTTCACAGAAGGCTTCGTGCACGTCGAACCCGACGATTTCGACAGCCTGACGGCGGCGGCCGGGGACGGCGCGTGCGCCGTGCTGCTCGAGCTCGTCCAGGGAGAGGGCGGCGTCCTGCCGCTCGATAAGGACTACGTCCAAAAGGTCGCTGCGCTGTGCAAAGAGAAAGACCTGCTTCTGCTGGTCGACGAGGTGCAGACCGGCATCGGACGCGCCGGGACGCTCTTCGCGTTCGAGCAGTACGGCATCGCGCCCGACGTCGTCACGTTTGCCAAGGGCATCGCCGCGGGACTGCCGATGGGCGGTATCCTCGCGAACGCCAAATGCGCCGGCGTCCTCACGGCCGGGACGCACGCGGCCACCTTCGGCGGCAACCTGATCTCCTGCGCGGGCGCCCTGGAGGTCATGCGCCGGCTCACGCCGGAATTTCTCGGCGAAGTCATAAAGAAAGGCGCGTATATCCGCAATGCAGTGACAGGCTGGAACTGCCCGGCCGTGGGAGAGGTGCGCGGGCTGGGACTTATGCTCGGCATTTCCGTGAAGGGCGCGAAACCGATCGACCTGGCGAATAAATGCATCGAAAACGGGCTTTTGATCCTCACGGCCGGCAGCGACGCGCTGCGGATGCTTCCGCCGCTCGTGATCACGTACGAGGAGCTCGACAGGGGACTGGCGATACTCAAAAAGGTATTGGAGGAAGTCAGATGAAAAAGGACCTTCTTAAGCTGCTGGATCTCTCCAAGGATGAGATCGTGGAAATACTCGATACGGCCGACAGGCTGAAGGCGGAACGGAAAGCCGGCAAAAAGCACGATTTTCCCCCCGGCAAGACGCTCGCCATGATCTTCTCAAAGAATTCCACCCGGACGCGCGTCTCTTTTGAGACGGGCATTTACCAGCTCGGCGGGCAGGGCATCTTCCTGTCGAGCGCCGACAGCCAGCTCGGCCGCGGCGAACCGATCCAGGACACGGCGCGCGTTTTAAGCCGCTACTGCGACGCGATCATGATCCGGACCTACGAGCAGGAGGAGGTCGAAAAGCTGGCCGAGTACGCGGACATCCCCGTCATCAACGGCCTGACCGACTTTGAGCACCCCTGCCAGGTGCTGGCCGACCTCCAGACGGTCCGCGAGTATAAAAAGAAGCTCGAAGGGCTCAAGCTCTGCTACATCGGAGACGGCAACAACATGGCCAATTCCATTATCGCCGGCGGCCTCAAATGCGGCATGGACGTGTCGGTGGCCTGCCCGGACGCTTACCGGCCGCACAAGCTGATCCTCGATTTCGCCGCCAGGCAGACGTCCGCGAAATTCGAGCTGACGAACGTGCCTGCCGAAGCCGCCCGGGGCGCGGACGTCATCTTCACCGACGTCTGGGCGTCGATGGGGATGGAAAAGGAGGCCGAAGCGCGCATGGCGGCATTCCGGGGGTATCAGGTGAACGACGGGATCATGACGCTCGCGAATCCCGGCTGTATGATCCAGCACTGCCTGCCGGCGCACAGGGGAGAGGAGATCACGGAAAAGGTTTTCGAAGCGCATGCCGGCGAAATCTTCGACGAAGCCGAAAACCGCCTCCACGCCCAGAAGGCGATCATGTACCTTTTAATGGGCGGAAAGTAACTTGGATACAAAAAAAGAATCGGACGCCGTTCTTTCGGCGTCCTTTTTCATGTCTGTTCTCTTTTCGATATTGCCCGCCGCCCCGAAAAGCTGAGACCGGGCGTCGGGCAATTATGCGGCCTTGCGGCCGCTTCGCTGTTATTTGACTGTCTGCCTGCCCGTATTGCAGTATTTGCGGATACTGCAGACATCGCATTTCGGCTTATGCGCCGGGCAGACGGCCCGGCCGTGCAGGACGAGCCGGTGGCAGAAGTCGGACGATTTCTCCGGGGGCAATATTTTTTTCAGGGCCGTTTCAATCTTTGCAGGGTCTTTCGTGTCGACGAGCCCGATGCGGTTTGACAGGCGGATGCAGTGGGTATCCACGACGACGGCGGGCTTGCCGAACACGTCGCCGAGGATCAGGTTGGCCGTCTTCCGCCCGACGCCGGGCAGCTTTAAAAGATCTTCCATCGTGTCGGGCACGCGCCCGCCAAAGTCACGAAGGATCATCTGCGCCGCGCCGACGATGTCCCGAGCCTTCATGTGATAAAAGCCGCACGAGCGGATATACGTCTCAACGTCCGAAATATCGGCCCCGGCGATCGCCTCGAGCGTCGGGTACGCTTTATAAAAAGCGGGCGTGATCTTGTTGACGCGCTCGTCCGTGCACTGCGCGGACAGCCGCGCCGAAAACAAAAGCTCATAGTCCTTCAGGTAATCAAGCGAGCAGGCCGCTTCGGGATAATCCAGCTCCAATAGCCGGATAATGTCATTGATGTGCTTTTTTGGCTGCATCGTTATACTCCGCCGAACGAATTTATATGCATTATGATATCATGCCTGTTGTCGAAACACCACATTTTTTGCGGTTTATCTGTTGAAAAGTGTAAACGACTTCTATATAATATGTCTATTATTCTTGTGAAAAAGGTTGGAGGAAAACCGTGATTAGAGAAACGATGGCATACGTCTCCGGCTGCGACCCCGAGGTCGGCGCCGCGATTGAAAAGGAATACGCCCGTCAGCGCCGAAATATCGAGCTGATCGCTTCCGAAAACTTTGTCAGCGAGGCCGTTTTGATGGCCGCCGGCACGGTCCTGACGAATAAATATGCGGAAGGATACCCCGGCCATCGCTACTACGGCGGCTGCGAGGAAGTCGACGCCGTCGAGACAATCGCCATCGAACGGGCCAAAAAGCTCTTCGGCGCGAAGTTTGCCAACGTCCAGCCCCATTCGGGCGTCTCCGCCAACTATGCCGCGTATATGGTCCTGACACAGCCGGGCGACACGGTTCTGGGCATGAATCTCGATCATGGCGGCCATCTGTCCCATGGCAGCTCGGCAAATTTTTCCGGGAAATATTACAATATCATCTCCTACGGCGTCACGGACGATACGAACCTGATCGATTATGACCAGCTCCGCGACCTGGCAAGAGAGCACCGGCCGAAAATGATCGTAGCGGGCGCGTCGGCCTATCCTCGTATCATCGACTTCAAGGCGTTTTCCGAGATCGCCAAGGAGGTCGGCGCGTACCTGATGGTCGACATCGCGCATATCGCCGGTCTCGTCGCCGCCGGCGAGCACCCGTCGCCGGTGCCGTACGCCGACATCGTCACGTCCACGACGCACAAGACGATGCGCGGGCCGAGAGGCGGCCTGCTCCTGACGAACGACGAGCAGATCGCGAAGAAGATTAACAGCGCCGTTTTCCCCGGCGCGCAGGGCGGCCCGCTCATGCACATCATCGCGGCCAAGGCCGTCGCGCTCGGCGAAGCGCTCAGGCCCGAGTTCAAGACCTATCAGCAGCAGATCCGCAAAAACGCCAGGGCGCTGGCGGCCGAGCTCATGGAACGCGGATTCGACCTCGTTTCCGGCGGCACGGACAATCACCTGATGCTCGTCGACCTCAGAAGGTTCAATACGACGGGGCGCGACATGGAAAGGCTTCTCGACACCGTTTACATCACCGCCAACAAAAACAAGATCCCGAACGACCCGCAAAACGCTTCGCTTACGAGCGGCGTGCGGCTCGGTACGCCCGCCGTGACGTCGCGCGGCCTCAAGGAAGGGGACATGAAGAAGGTCGGCGAGCTCATTTATCTCACCGCGTCCGACTACAGCAACAAGGCCGACTACATCAGGGCGGAAGTGAACAAGCTCACCGAGAAGTATCCGCTGTACGAATAAAAGACATAAAAACGCCGGGCGGGAGCGATCCCGCCCGGTTTTTGTTTCATGTCACCGCCGCCCGCGCGAGCGCGCGGGTACGGCTCACTCCTCAAACAGATAGCGGAGCATCCGTTCCGGCCGCTCCAGGAACATCCGGGTGATTTTGTAATTGTCGCAGTCCTCATAGCTGACCTTCTCGACGCGGTCCTCCGTGATCTGATAGATCGCGGCGTCCGGATACGCGAGCAGGATGGGGGAATGCGTGGCGATGATGAACTGGGACTGGCTGTCGACCAGCCGCTTCATCTCGGCCAGGAGCGTCATCTGCCTCGACGGGGACAGGGCGGCTTCCGGCTCGTCCAGGATGTACAGCCCGTTTCCCCGGAACCGGTTCGATACGAGCGCCATAAAGCTCTCGCCGTGCGACTGCGCGTGCAGGGACCGTCCGCCGTAGCCCTGAATATTGAGTTCCAGCTCGTCCACCTGCGTGGCGACGTTGTAAAAGCTTTCCGCGCGCAGGAAAAAGCCGTCCTTCTCACGCGCGGATCTGGAGAGCGTCAGGTATTTATACAGCTCGGACGAGGTTTGCCGCGTGGAAAAGTCGAAGTTTTTCGAGCCGCCCTCCGCGTTGAAGCCGGCGCCGATGGCCAGCGCCTCGATGATGGTGGATTTGCCCGTCCCGTTTTCCCCGACGATGAAGGTGACGGGCTTTGTAAATTCCAGCTTCCCCGCCTTGAGCAGCCACCTGACGACAGGCAGGTCCGACAGATACGAGTCGTCGTCAAACGGTTTGATTTTCACCTGGCTGATATAAAGCCGATCCAAATTCATTCTCCTTGAGGGGCCGTTACGGCCGCGGACAGCTCGTCGTACAGCGCGCGCGTTTCTTGTTCTGAATCCGTATTCAGAATCAGATTGCCGTCCGCCGTGGTCAGATAAATAAACGGCGGCACGGCCGTATCGAGAAACACGGTGACGGGGCCGATGTCGGAGCTGCAATGGCCCTTCAAAACGGAGCCGAAACCTCCGTAACCGTTCGTGCGCGACAGATTGCCCGGCAGGTCCGGCTTGAGCTCGACGCTTTTTATATCCGGCAGATCGACGACAAGGCCATACATCGATTCTATGGAGAAGGTATTGTCCTCCGCGGATACGGTATAAACGGGCGGACGCCCGCCGCCTACGGCGATGATGGTCGAGCCGACCCCTGTGAGCAGAATAAAGGACACAATGATTACACTGATAACGACCGTGCGCTTGCCGGACGCCGCGGGCTTTTTAACCTCAAAGCCTGCGGCGAAGCATTTTTTATTGGTGTAATAGATCAGCACGACAATTGCCGCGCACAGAAAAACGGTATAAAAGATCCAGTAGGCGGCGACGCGCACAGTGATGAGCGGGACTGTCGCGGCTGTGACGAGAAGGAGCATGATCCCAACCGCGCGGGCCAGCTTCTTCCGGTCGTATTTCTTCCGCTCCTCGGCGCTCATCGTGTTAAACCCGGCAATGAGCCATGCGCCCTTCCCCAGGATGAGAAATATGGACGTTACGAATAAAACGCCGATAATAATCCAAAAAGAGACCATGCAGTCAGCTCCCGAGGTGTTTTTGTCTGCTTTATTTTACCATAGGGCGACGGCGCGTTCAACCTTTGTCGTATTTATCCTGACCGGATGCCCTGCGTACGCGGTTCCCGCACAAGCATGCTGTAATTAAAGCGTGTCCTTATAAATTGCGGTTGATATTTCCGGCGATATCGGGTAAATTTTACTGTAAAGGCGGTGATGGCATGTACAGGCCTCTGGCCGATGAAATACGCCCGACGACGCTCGACGACGTGGTCGGACAGGAGCACATACTGGGAAAAAAGGGCCTTCTGCGGCGGATCATTGACAGCGGCAGCATCCCGAATATGATCTTTTACGGCCCGTCGGGTTCCGGAAAGACGACGGTTGCGGGCATCATCGCGCTCCGGTCCGGCCGGACGCTGCACAAGCTCAACGCCACGACGGCCGGGACGGCGGACATCAAAAGCATCATCGCCGATCTCGACACGCTGCTGACGCCGAACGGCGTGCTGCTGTATCTGGACGAGATACAGTACTTTAACAAGAAGCAGCAGCAGTCGCTTTTGGAGTTTATAGAGAACGGGAAGATCACGCTGATCGCTTCTACGACAGAAAACCCCTATTTTTATGTGTATAATGCTATATTGAGCCGAAGCACCGTCTTCGAATTCAAGCAGCTGACGGCGGACAGCGTCCGCCCGGCGGTCATGCGCGCGATTCATCTCATGGAGGCGCGCGAAAACGTCAAGGCGGACATGGAGGACGGCGTCGCGGAGCACATCGCTTCCGCGTGCGGCGGCGACGTCCGGAAGGCCGTCAACTCGGTCGAGCTCCTGTTCGCGGCCTCGCCGAGACAGGACGGACGGATCGGCATCACGCTTGAGGACGCCAAAGCGCTCTCGCAGAAGAGCGCCATGCGCTACGACCGCGACGGGGACAGCCATTACGACATCCTGTCGGCGCTGCAGAAGTCCATCCGCGGCTCGGACCCGGACGCCGCCGTGCATTACCTCGCGCGGCTTTTGGAGGCGGGGGACCTGATCTCGCCGTGCCGGCGGCTCCTCGTCACGGCGGCGGAGGACATAGGGCTTGCGTTCCCGCAGGCAATCGCCATCGTCAAAGCCTGCGTCGACAGCGCCGTCCAGCTCGGGCTGCCCGAAGCGCGCATCCCGCTTTCCGAGGCCGCCGTCCTGCTGGCGACCGCGCCGAAGTCGAACTCCGCCTGCGTGGCGATCGAAGCGGCGCTGGGCGACGTCAGAAGCGGCAAAAGCGGCGATATCCCCCGGGAGCTCCAGAACGTTCACGCCGACAGCGCCGGTTTGGAGCGCGCGCAGAACTACAAATACCCGCACAGCTATCCGGGCAGGTGGGTGGCGCAGCAATATCTGCCGGACGCGCTTAAAGATGCGAAATATTACGAATATGCCGACAACAAAACCGAGCAGGCCGCAAAAAAATACTGGGAGCTCATCAAAAACGGAAAAAATGAATAAGCATTCAATATATTATAGGATGAAATGCTCATTGTAAGGCTGTTTTTATAGATTGAAGGGGCGTTCAAATGAACATACGGGTCGGGGATGTGCTGACGCTGAAAAAAAAGCACCCGTGCGGATCGCCGGATTGGAAGGTGCTCCGCATCGGCGCGGACTTCAGGCTTAGAT